>JBDTSC010000004.1:0-36991 GCA_039931375.1 Ardenticatenales bacterium | reverse complement strand
AGGACGGTCGGAACAAGCAGGATCGTTACTGCACGTTCCTGTACACACCTCCGGTTCGATCCGGTTGCGGGCCCGCGGGTAGAATTCGCGGACGCATCCGCCCGCACCAATCGACCAGGAGCCACCCCATGCCCGCCGCCACCCGCAAGCCCGGCGACTTCTGCTGGATGAACATGATCACCCCTCGCCCCGCCGAGGCGCGTGCCTTCTTCGGCCAGCTGCTCGGCTGGACGTTCGACGAGATGCCCGGCATGGGCCACTCCGTCGTCGTCGACGGCCATGCGATCGGCGGCATCTTCGACCTGGAAGGCCCCCAGACGCCGCCAGGCACGAAGCCCGTCATCGGCGCCATGTTGAAGGTCGACAGCGCGGACGCGACGGGCGAGAAGGTGAAGGCGCTCGGCGGCGACTGCACGATGGTGTTCGACGTGGCGGACCAGGGCCGGATCGCCGTCTGCTACGACCCGGACGGCGCGAACTTCGATGTCTGGGAGCCGAAAGCCGGCCCCGGCATGGACGTCGACCCCGCCGCACACGGCGCGCCGAGCTGGTTCGAGCTCATGTCGCACGACCCTGAGGGCGCGTCGGCGTTCTACACCGCCCTCTTCGGCTGGACGCCCGAGGCGATGGCGGTGCCGGATGGCCCGTACACATCGTTCAAGCTGGGCGACGACTACGTGGCCGGCCTGATGCAGATGCCCGCGGAGTTGGGCGACCGGCCGGCCATGTGGGGGACGTACTTCACGGTCCGCGACGTGGACGCGACGGCCGAGGAGGCGGTGGCGCTCGGCGCGAAGCTCGTCGTACCGCCGCAGGACGTGCCGGGGGTCGGGCGGTTCTGCGGGGTCGTGTCGCCGCAGGGGGTGATGTTCTACGCGATGACGTACCAGCGCTGAGGCGTGGGGGCGGGCGAACGGTTGGTTCGCCTGCCCCCACGAAGTAACGCCCCCGGACGAATCTCGCGCTGAAGAGTAACGCGCTCGCGCGCCCCCCCTCAGTCCGCCAGATCGCTCACATCCTCGCCCTTCGCCTCCACCCCCCCCGGCGACCAGTCGATCGCCACGTCCGCCAGCGCCCGGTGCATCGCGCCCGGATCGCACATCGCCGCGAGCGTGCGGGTGTCGCCGACCCCCAGGTGGTCGAACAGCAGGCCGAACTGCGCTTCCCAGGCGTCGCGGATCACCGCGCGCTCGCGTTCGGGCATCGTCCAGAGGCGGTGCTTGAAGGCGCCCAGGGCGTGCTTGCGGGTGCTGTAGAGGAACTGCTCGTCCGTCTGGTCGGGTTTGCGTTCGGCGGACTTCGTCTGGCGCAGCCAGGCGTAGATCTCGGCCAGCAGGTCCGCCGGGAGGCGGTCGAAGAGCATGTTCTGGAAGTTTGTCGCCAGGTGGACCTCGCACGCGCCGGCATCCTTGAACTTGCTGAAGGCCGCGTCCGGCAGCGTGCTCGCGCCGTGCTGGACCGCGCCGGCCAGGTGGTAGCGCTCGCGGGCCAGCCGCGACAGGGACGCCAGGCACTCGAAGTCGACCGCCACCTGCGCCAGCGTGCCGTCCGGCAGCACGACGCCGCCGTGCGACGTGCCGGTCTGGATGCTGATCTTCGAGATCCCCGCCCCGGCGTCCGCCAGCGCCGCGCGGTACTCCGCCATGAACGCGTCCAGCTCCTCGGCCGTCGAGTTGTGGCCGCCGACCTCGCCGATCTCGCCGCCGACGGACACCGTGATCCCGTTGGGCGACGCGTCGCGCACGCAGCGCGTCAGCTCCGCGCACAGGGACGCGTTCAGGCGCTGCTGCTCGGCGTGCGTCGGCTGGTCCAGATCGACCAGCGTGCTCGTGTCGATGTCGATGTTGTAGAAACCGGCCTGGATCGCCTCGCGCGTCAGGGCCTTCACGGCGTCGAGCTCGGCCAACGAGTCATCCGCATATCGCCCAGCGCTGATCTGGAAGTGGTCGCCCTGGACAAACAACGGGCCGCTGAAACCTTCCTTGATCGCCGCCGCCAGCAGGCTGGCGATGTACTCCGCCGGCCGCTGGCCCGTGTAGCCGATCTCCGAGCGCGCGATCTCGAAGATCACGGCGCCGACCGCGCGCGCGTTCACGGCCCGGAACGCGGCGCGCGCGCAATCGAAGGCGATCGCCCGCACGTTGATCGCCGGCACCGTGAAGTTCGTCGGCGTCTCGCCCCGGCCGCGGGCCATGTAGAGGTCGTGGATGGACGCCGGCCGGATGCCCAGCGCCTGGCCGAGCTCCCACAGCAGCCACCGCGCCGCGGCCGCTTCGTCCGGATCGCCGAACGCGGAAGCGTGGGCGAGCACGTCCACCCGCTCGCACAGCGCGGCGGCGTCCACGACGCGGACGGCGTCCTCCGGCGGCGCGGCGGGATCGACGGCGACGGCGCCGCCGAGGGCGGTCAGGAGGGTGGGGAGCGCGTTCATGTTAAGGCCTCTCGGACGGGACGGTGGATCGACGGCGGGTCATGGGAAGGAGCGATCGATTGTATCACCGGCCGCTGCGCGTGCCGGAGCCGCGTCGGCGTTCGCGATCGCTCCCTCCCCGACCCCTGGTCGCTATCCGCGGCGCCTATTGCCCGTCACACGCCAACCGCCCCTGGATGTCCGCGTAGATCCGCGCCAGATCGGAGTCCGACGGCGACGGGTAGAAGCGATCCGGCGACGTGGCGATCTGCCGCAGCAGCGTCTGGTCGATCGTGTTGCCGAGGCCGATCGTGTAGAGGATCGCCCCGTTGACCTTCAGCGAGTCGGCGGCCGTGACCACCAGCGCGTCACCCGGCGGGTCGTTCTGGAGCCCGTCCGTCAGCACGATCAGCACCGGCAGCGCCGTCGCCCGCCGTGCCTCGAGGGCGCGGTCGCCCTCGCCGAGGCCCAGGTCGATGCGGGTGCCGACCTCCGACGTGATCGCGTCCAGCGCGGCGCCGAGCACGCCCACGTCCGCCGTCAGCGGTGCGTGCAGCGTGGCCGCCGCGTTGAAGCTGACGATCGCGACCCGATCGTCCCGATCGATGAGGTCGATGAAGGCGCGCGCCGCGGCCCGTGCCGCGTCGAGCTTCGTGCCGCTGCCCGTGGCGCTCGGCTCGGTCATGCTGGACGAGGCGTCGATCACGAGGGCGACGTCCAGCGGCCGACGCTTGATCAGGCAGCCGGCGCGCATCCCGATCGGCAGGTAGACGCGGTGATCGAGCCCGTACACCTCGACCTCGGGCACAGGGAACACGATCGCGCCGTCGTTGCCGAGCGCGTCGCGGTACGTCGCGTCGGCGCGGACGTTGGTCGGCCACGTGCCCACCTGGAGCGGCCGCAGCCGGTACGTCATCCGCAGCGTCTCGGCCGCCGGCGTCGCGCCGAAGCGCCACGTCAGCGTGTTCGCCGCCGCGTCGAACGTGGCGGGCGGGATCGCGCTGTTCGCGACGTATGTCATGTTCGTCGGGACCTGGTCCACGATCGTGATCGTCTGGAACAGCCCCTTCTCGGGCCGATAGCCGGTCAGGTCGCGGGCGATGTCCTCGACCTGGCTCTCCGTCGGGTTCATGTGGACCCGCCCCGGCTTGTCCCCCCGCGCGTTGCCGACGACGACGTCCAGGTTGTCGCGGTGGACGTTGTTGAAGTCCCACGATGGGAACACGAGCGCATGGATCACGGCGCCGGCCGCGTCCAGCGCGTCCACGGCCGCCACGGGCAGCGGATCGTCCTTGATGATCCCGTCCGTGATCAGCACGACCAGCTTGCGCGTGTCGGCGGCCGTCGGCGGGACGGCCGTCTGGAAGGCGAACCGCGCCGCGTCCAGAGCGCCGCTGAGCTGGGTGTCGCCGTTCGCGCTGAGCGCCGTGATGCGGGCCCGGATGGCGGCGATGTCGTTCGTCAGCGGCGAGACCAGCGTCGGGCCGCTGTCGAACGAGACGAGGCCGACACGGGTGTTCGCGCCGTCCAGCTCGGCCAGGAAGGCCAGCGCGGCCGACTTGCCCTGCCCGAACGAGTCCTGGAACGTCATCGAGCGCGAGGTGTCGAAGACGATGACGATGTCCGCCTTGTCGAACTGGCCCGGGCACCAGCCGTCCACGGTCAGCTGCACGTCCACGGTCTGGCCGAGCGGGATGCGGTGCGGCGCGGCCGTCTTGTCGCGGCTGGGCACGCAGCCGCGCGGCGGCGGCGGCGGCGAGACCGGCGCGGCGGCGCGCTCGAAGACCCACACGCCGGCCCGCTCGATCGGCGAGCGGCTGTCCCAGCCCAGCTCGAGCGTCGGGCCGAGCCGCACGAAGTTCACGTACACCCGCCCGTCGTCGCCCACCGCGATGTCGCGCGGCTCTACGCCGGCGTCCGGCATCGGCCAGCTGGCCACGAGGCGGCCGTCGGGCGTGTAGTGGTGGCCCCAACCGCCGCGGCCCAGGACGATCACGTCGCCGCCCGGCCCGGCGGCGATCGCGCGCGGGCCGTCGTGGAGCGGCCAGTCCGCCACGGCGCGGCCCTCGAGGTCGCGCACGTACACCCGGCTGCGGGCTTGGTCGGCGATGTAGATCCGGTCGCCGTGCATCGCGATGTCCGTCGGCAGCGCGATGTCGCCGCCCGCGTCGATCGACCAGCTGCGCACGAGCGCGCCCGCGTCGTCGACGATCACGACGCTGTTGGCGCCGAGGTCCAGGGTGGCGACGAGGCCGTCGTCGGCGGTGATCGCCCCCAGGAACGACGCCTTGTCGAGGTCGTCGATGATGATCTGGCCGGGCCAGTACGTCCACGCCGGGATGGTATCGTCCGGGCGCTTTTGGAGCAGGTCCGGGTCGATCGTGTAGACGTTCTTGCCGTCCATGGCGATGTCGCGGGTCACCCAGGCGTCCGAGCCGAACCAGATGTCCGCGTCCGGGCACAGCCCGAGCTGCGAGCCCAGTTGGCCATCCGGCGACCAGCGCTGGACGGTCTGCCCGTCCGTCGTCCAGTTCGTGATGTTGTAGTTGATGGGGCTGCCGCCCGGCAGCCGCGAGCCGCCGATCAGCATCCGCCCGAGCAGCACCCCGACATCCTCGGCCGCCGCGACGCGGATCGGATAGGCCGGACCCTCGAGCTCGGGCGCGTCGTAGCCGCCGTCAAAGCGCGGCTTGAGCGGTCGCTGCGTGACG
This sequence comes from Ardenticatenales bacterium, assembly GCA_039931375.1. Taxonomy (GTDB): domain Bacteria; phylum Chloroflexota; class Anaerolineae; order Epilineales; family Epilineaceae; genus Avedoeria. Next base: position 31,870 of record JBDTSC010000004.1, on the reverse strand, counting down.
TCGTCGAAGCTCACGAGCCCCTGGAAGTAGCAGTGGTTCATGCTGGCCAGCAGGCGCCCGTCCGCCGGAACGTCCAGGTTGAACAGGATGCGGCGCAGGAAGCCGGAGTACACGTGGTCCGTCGGGCCGGTGAAGAGCGGATCGCTCTCGACCCAGCGGCGGCCGCCCTTGACGGGCTCCGCGTCGCGGACGCGATAGATGTCCACGTTGCGCGTCACGAAGACGCCGGCCGGCCCGACGGCGATCTCGTCGTCGCCCAGGTCCGTGATGCCCTCCTCGACGGAATGGTCGGGGCGGAAGACGACGATGCCGTTCACGGGCTGGCCCGGCACCGGCGGCTGCTGCGCCGCGTCGACGGTGACGCGGCGGTCCGCGCCGCCGGCCAGCGACGGCCGCGGCGTTGCGGTCGGCTGGCCCGGGTCGCCCGGGCCGTTGCCACAGGGCGGCGGGATGCGCGAGAGGACCCAGACGCGGCCGTCGTGGCCGACGTCGAGCATGGTGGGCACCTTGAGCTCGGGCGGCATCATCTGCTCGATCAAGCTGCCGTCCGCCTTGTAGACGTCGATGCTGTAGGACGGCTCCTCGCCCGGCTGGTTCGAGAGATCGGGCGCCTGGGCGGGGTCGTAGCACCACGGGTTCTGGCCCGCGCGGCTGACGTAGATCCGGCCGTCATCGCCCACCGCGATGTCGACGTAGTGGCGCGGCGGTTCGAGCAGGACGTCGAACTGTTCGATGACCGCGCCGCTCGGCTCGAGGTGGGCGATGCGATAGTCCCAGAAGAGCGAGTTGCCCACGTTCTTTGGGCTGCTGTAGAACTCGAGCACGTACAGCGTGCCGTCCTGGCCGACATCGAGGCGGATGGGACGGTACAGGATCGCATCCTGCACCTCGCTGGCGGTCAGGCCGCCGAGATCCGGCACGGTGAACACCCGTTGCGCGATGCCATCCTTGTCGAGTACGTGGATCGCGCCCGGCCGGTTGGCGGTGTCGCGGTTGTCCAGGATGTACGTCGTGCCGTCCGGCGCGGAGCTGATGTCCGCCGTTCGACCGTACCGCCCGGCCGTCAGCTGCCACGGCCGCTTCTCCCAGGTGTCGACGAGGGCATACGTCGCGCCCTGGCCGTCCGGCACGCCGACCGTCTGGTCCAGCGGGGCCGCGCCGACGCTCGTGTCGCGGGCGGTTGCCGATGCGAGCCCGATCGCCGCGAACATGCCGGCGAAGGCGATGAACCAGCGCTTGCGCGTGGCGGCGGATCGGAACGGGTTCGTCAGCGGGCGCATCGGGCACCTCCTAGTGGGCGTGCTCAGCCGTCACGGCGCGGCGGCCTGGTCGCACGGCAGTCGATCGAGGATGGCGGTGAAGATCGCGGTCAGCTCGGTGTCGTCGGGCGATGGGAAGAAGCGGTCCGCGTCGCCCGCGACGGTGCGCAGGAGCGGCGCGTCGATGTCGGCGCCGAGGCCGATCGTGTAGATGAGGGCGTCGGCGTCCGCAGCCAACCGCTGCGCGGCCGCGATCACGGCCGCGTTGCCGGGCGGGTTCGCCTGCAGGCCGTCCGTCAGCAGGACGACCACGGCGACCGCGTCGGCCCGTCGACCCGCGAGCGCGTCGCGCGCCTCGTCCAGACCTAGGTCGATGCGGGTGCCCTCGTCCGTCGTGATCGCCGCGAGCGCGGCGGTCAGGCGAGCGCGGTCCGCCGTCAAGGGCGCGAGCGTCGCCGCATCGTGGTGGAAGCGGATGATCGCGGCGCGGTCGGTGGCCCCGTCCAGGCGCGCGGCCAGCGCCGTGGCCGCGTCGCGCGCGGCGTCCATCTTCGTGCCGCGGCCGCTCGCGCTCGGTTCGCGCATGCTCGACGAGGCGTCGACGACCAGCGCGAGGTCCAGCGGGCGGCGGGCGACGAGGCAGCCGTCGCGCACTGCGATCGGCAGATAGATCGTGTTGCGGCCCGCGTACACCTCGACCTCGGGGATCGGAAACACGATCCGGCCGTCGTGGCCGAGCGCATCGTGATAGTCGCCGGTGGCCTCGACGTTCGTGGGCCACACGCCGGTCTGGCGCGGCTGCAGGCGGTACGTCAACGTGATCGGGTCGGCGGCGTCCACGACGAGGCCCGGCCACGTCAACGCGTGGGCTGCCGCGTCATATCGGGCGACGGGGCGCGCCGAATCGGGCACGTAGCGCATGTTCGCCGGCACGCGATCGACGACGGTCAGCGATTCGAGCGCCGCGGTGGGGGCAACGGCTTGGGCGATGCTCCGCGCCAGTCGCTCGACCTCGGGCAGCTCCGGCGCGACGAGCACCGTGCCCGCTGGCGACCGGCCGGGCGGCGCCGCGAGCTTGACGATGGCGTCGCGCGCCGCCGGGCTGAAGTCGAGGCTTGGGAAGATCAGCGCATGGACGGACACGCCGTCCGCCGCGAGCGCCGCCGCGGCCGGCTCGGGCAGGACGTCGTCCTTGAGCACGGCGTCCGTGACGATCACGACCGCGCGCTGCGTGCCGGGCAGCGGCGGCGGGCTGTCGCGGAACGCCAGGAGCGCCGCGTCGAGCGCGCCGGTGAGCCGCGTGTCGCCGCCCGGCCGCAGCGCCGCGACCCGCGCGGCGACGGCGCCGATGTCGGCGCTCAGCGGCGCGGCCAGCGTGGATCCGTCCGCGAAGCCGATCAGGCCGGCCCGGGCGGTGGTGGGGTCCAACGCGTCCAGGAAGGCCAGGACGGCGGACTGCGCGCTGTCGAACACCGCCAGGTCCGTCATCGAGCGCGACGTGTCAAACAGGACCAGGACGTCGACCGGCGCGGCGTGGTCCGGGCATCGGCCCGTGACGGTGAGCGTGACGTCGACGGTGTCGCCCAGCGGGATCCGCCCCGGCGCGGCCGTCTTGTCGCGCCCGACATAGCAGCCGCCGATCGGCGGCGTCGGTTCCGGCGGCGCCGCGGCGCGCTCGAAGACCCAGACGCCGGCCCGCTGCACGGGCGCGGTGGCGATCCAGCCCCGTTCGCGCTTGTCGCCGATCTGCACGAAGTTCACGTACACGCGCCCGGCGCGATCGACGGCGATGTCGCGCGGCTCGACGGTGCGATCCGGCATCGACCAGCGGGCGATGAGACGGCCGTCCGCGGCGTAGTGGTGGCCCCACCCGCCGCGCCCCAGGACGACCCAGCCGCCATCTGGCGCGGCCGCGATCGCGCGCGGACCATCGTGCAGCGGCCAATCGGCGATCGGCCGGCCGCTAAGATCCATCACGAACACGCGCCCCGTCGCGACGTCGGCGACGGCGACGCGGTCGCCGTGGATCGCGAGGTCGACCGGGCGGGCGATCCGGCCCGCGCCGCCGAGCGGCCATGCGGCCAGTCGCTGCCCGCCGCTGTCCAGGACGGTCACCATGCCGGCGCCCACATCCAGCACCGCCGCCCGGCCGTCGTCCGCCGCCACCGCGGTCAGCAGCGAGCCGCGCGACGGATCGTCGGCGATCGCCTCGCCGGGCCAGAACGTGAAGGCGGGCAAAGCGTCGTCCGGCCGGGCCTGCAGGACGGTGCTGTCGATCGTGTAGACGGTGTCGCCGTCGAGCGCGATATCGCGGACCGTCGCCGCGGCGGCGCCCAGCAGCAGCCCGCCATCCGGGCAGAGCCCGAGCTGGCTGCGCAGACGACCGTCCGCCGCCCAACGCTGCACCGTCTGCGCCTCCGTCGACCCGTTCGTGACGTACGCCTGGGCGCCGTCCAGGACCCGGCTGCCGCCAAAGGCGAATCGGCCGAGCAGCACGGCGACGCTGTCCGCGGCGGCGACGCGAACGGGGTAGCGCGGGCCCTCGAGCTCGGGGGCGTCCGTGCCGCCGGTCAGCGCGGGGATGGCGGGCCGGGCGGCGGGATCGGCGAACGTCATCAGGCCGCGGAAGAGGCAGTGGTTGAAGCTGGCCAGCAGCCGCCCGTCGCCTGGCACGTCCAGGAACAAGCTCGTTTGATCGGCGAACGTGCCGGACACTTGGTCCGCCGGCCCCGTCCAGAGCGGCGCCGGCTCGACGAAGCCGCTCTGGACGGGGCCGGCGGCCGCCTCGTGCACCCGAAAGATGTCGACGCCCTGCGCCACGAACGCACCGCTCGGCCCGACGGCGATGTCCTCGTCGCCGCTGTGGGCGACGGTGGCGGCGAGGGCGTGATCGGCGCCGAAGAGCAGAACGCCGTCGACGGCGCGGGAGGCGGGCGGCGCGCTCGGCGTCGGCTGCTGGTCGGGCCGCTCGGCGTCGATCCGCTCTTCGGCGATACGATCCCCGGTGGCGGCGGGCGTCGCAACGGCGAGCGATGGCTGCTCGGTGGCGGTCGGGGTGCCGGCGCCCAGAGGCGGCGGGCAGGCCGGGACGCCGTGCGAGATCGCCCAGATCCGCCCATCCGACCCGACGTCCACCGCGATGGGCAGGAGCAGCTCGGGCGGGGCGATCTGTTCCACGCGCCGCCCGTCGGGCGTGTACACGTCGATCGAAAAGAACGGCGGCTGGCCCGGCACGTTGTCCGGGGGCGGCGCGCCCGCGTGCTGGCACGCCAGCGCCTTGCCGACGTACGTCACGTACAGCAGGCCGTCAGGGCCGACCGCCACGTCCGTGACGACGGTGTTCGGCGCGAGCGTCATCTCGAACGCGTCCAGCGTGTGCGCATCGCCGTCGATATGGCGAACGCGGTAGATCGTGTAGATCGTGCGCCCGTCGACGGAGCGCCCGGCGGACAGCCATTCGAGGAGGTAGAGCGTGCCGTCCGGGGCGGCGTCCAATCGGAGCGGCGTCCACTTGCCCCACTCGGGCGGATCGAGCACGGGCATGACGCGCACCGGATGTCCATCCGGGGCGATGACGTGCAGCGCGGCCGGGCGGCCGACGGCGGTTCGCGTGTCCAGGATGAACGCCGTGCCGTCCGGCGCGGAGGAGATGTCGCCCGCGGCGCCGAATCGGCCAGCGGTCAGCGTCCACGGGCGGTCGCGCCACGTGTCGACGAGGCGATAGACGGCGCCGGCGCCCGCCCCGTTCGGATCCGATTGCGCGCCGATGCGCGGTCCGCTCGCGGCGATGGCGCACGCGGTGGCCAGGCACGCGCCGACCGCGCGCGCCGTTCGTCGACGCGCGGGCTGGGTCAAGGCGCCGCATCCTCGGCGCACGACAGGCGCGCCAGGATCGCGTCGTAGATCGCCCCGAGCTGGGCATCCGACGGGGACGCGAAGTAGCGGTCGGGCGTCGTCGCGACCGCGCGGAGCAGGTCGGCGTCGATCGATGCGCCAAGGCCGATGGCGTAGATCACCGCGCCGCCGTCCGTGAGCCCGGCCGCCGCCGCGATGACGGTGGCGTTGCCGGGCGGGTTCGTCTGAAGTCCGTCCGTGAGCACGATGACGGCCGGCAGGGCGGACGGGCGACGAGCCTCCAGTGCTGCGGCGGCCTCCGACAGGCCGAGGTCGATGCGCGTTCCTTCGGCGGATTCGATCGCCGCCAAGCCCAGCTTTAGGCGATCGACATCGGCTGTGAGGGACACGACGCGGCGGGCGGACGTGTTGAACGACACCACCGCGGCCCGATCCTCCGCCGGGTCGATGCGGTCCAGGAACGCCGCCGCCGCCGCGCGCGCCGCATCGAGCTTCGTGCCGACGCCCGTTGCGCTGGGCTCCTCCATGCTGCTCGACGCGTCGAGGACCAGCACGACATCGAGCGCGCGGCGCTTGATGACGCAGCCGGCGCGGACGGCCATCGGCAGGTAGATTTTCTGATTCGGGCGGTACACATCGACCTCGGGGATCGGGAAGACCAGCTGTCCGCTCGTCCCGAGCGCGTCCGTGTACGGTGCGTGCGCCTCCACGTTCGTCGGCCACGTGCCGACCTCGAGCGGCTGCACCTTGTAGCGCAGCCGCAGCACGTCGCGTGCCGGCTGGTTGCGGATGCCGCGCCACGTCAGCGTGTTCGCCGCCGCGTCGAAGTCCGCGCTCGGCACGGCGGAGCGGTCGACGTAGCGCATGTTGGCCGGGATCGTGTCGACAACGCTCAGCTCGCGAAACGCGAGCGGTTGCGGGCGGTAGCCGACGATGTCGGCGGCGACGCGGTCGATCTCGTCGTTCTCGGGGTCGACGTGCAGCATCCGGGTGGCCAACGGAACGAGCCGCGACATGATCTCGAGGTCCTCGGTCTGCAGCTCCCATGTGGCGAACACGAACGCGTGCAGCGTGATGTCCGCCGCGGTGAGATCCTGGCCCGCCTTGATCAGCTCGAGCGGATCCACGTCGTTCACGACGCCGTCCGTGAACAGCAGCGCGAGGCGCTGGCGGCCCGGCACCGGCACGTCGCCCAGTTGGAGGCGGGCGGACGTGAGGGCGCCGGTCAGCTGCGTGTCGCCGTGGGCCTTGAGCGCCGCCACGGCGCCGCGCACGTCGGCGATGTCGTTCGTCAACGGGCGGACGAGCGTCGGGGCGTCGTCGAACGTCGCCAGCCCGACGCGCACCATTCTGGGGTCGAGCGTGCCGAGGATGCGCAGCGCCGCCTCCTTGGCCCGGTCCAAGCTGGACTCCCAGCCCATGGACCGCGATGTGTCGAACACGAGCATGATGTCGGCCGGTACGCTCGTGCCGGGACACTCGCCGGCCACGGTGAGCGTCACGTCGACGGTCTGGCCCAGCGGGATGCGGCGCGGCGCGGCCCACTTGTCCGGCACGCCGACGCAGGCGTCCGGCGGCGGCGGGGGCATCGCGGGCGCGGCCGCGGGCGCGAAGACCCACACGCCGCCCTCATGCATGCGCGTGCCCTGTCCCCATCGCCCGTCCCCCTGCAGTCCGTAGCGCACGTAGTTGACGAACACCCGGCCGGAATCGTCCACCGCGATATCCAGCGCCGTCCGGTCACGCACCGGCATCGGCCAAGCCGCGACGAGCGTGCCGTCGGGGTGGTAGCGGTACGCCCAGCCGCCGCGCCCGAGCACGTAGACCTCGCCGGCCGTGTCGACGGCCACGGACGCGGCGCCGTCGTGCGTGTCGAACGCGCTTTGCTGCGCGCCCGCGAGGTCGCGCACGACGATCCGACCCCTGGCCTGGTCCGCCAAATAGACCCGATCGCCGCGCAGCGCGATGTCGATCGGCACGATCTGCCCGTCCGGCGCCGCCGGCCAAACCGCCTGCACCGTCCCGTCAGCGCCGACGATGTGCACGCGCCCGCGGCCGACGTCGAGCACGGCGGCGCGGCCCCCGTCGGCGCTGACGGCGCTGAAGAAGGGCTCGACGTTCGGATCGTCGACATCGCCGCCCCAGTAGGTCCACGCCGGAACGAGGTCATCCGGCCGGCGCTGCAGGAAGTTGGGGTCCACCGAATATGTGTCATCGCGGTCCGCGGCGACGTCACGGACGAGCCAGGACTCGGAGCCGCTGCACAGCCCGGTCTGGCTGCGGATCGTGCCGTCCGCGCGCCACCGCTGCGCCGTCTGGCCCTCGCTTGCATACGATGTGCTGTAGTAGCCCTGGCTCGGTCGGGTGCCCAGAATGTTCATGCGCCCGAGCAGGACGCGCAGTTCGGCGGCCGCCGCCACGCGGACCGGGTAGGCCGGTCCCTCGAGCTCCGGTGCGTCGAGCGAGCCGACCAGCACGGGCGCCGCCGGGCGCGCGTTCGGGGCGTCGAAGTGCAGCGTGCCCTGGAACGTGCAGTGGTTCATCGACGCCAGGAGCCGGCGGCCGCTGAACGGCACGTCGAGAGAGAGGACGCGATGCTCGAGGAAGAGCGAAGCGTAGACGCGGTCGAGCGGGCCGGCGTACAACGGCTCGTCCTCGACGGACCCGAGGCCGCTCGCTTCGGCCCCCTGCCGGAGCGCGTAAATCTCGACGTTGCGCGAGACGAAGCGTCCCGCCGGTCCGACGGCGATGTCCTCAGCGCCGGTCCACGGGATCGTCCCGACCACTTGGTTTCCCGCGTTCATGAACAGGAGCCCCGGCACGGGCGCCGCCTGGGCGACGGCTGACGTGCGCGCCGTGCGGCCGGAAGCGCCGGCGTTCGAGGCCTGGGCGTCGGCCGAGGGAGCGATGCGCGACGTGTCCGACGAACCGCGCGATGACGCCGTGGATGCGGCCAGGGCGGTCCGCCACCACGGCCAAGCGGCGCGCAAGGACGGCGGTGGCGGCGTGCCTGGATCGCCTGGATCGCCGCCGCCGGGTGAACACGGTGGGACGACGTAGTTGATGACGATCGCGGTCCCGTCGGCGTCGATGTCGAGGCCGAGCGGGACGGCCAGTTCGGGCGGGGTCAGGACGGTGGTCTTGGCGGTCGCAGGGTCGATCACATCGATCGCGTAGCTCGGCGGCTCGCCCGGCTGGTTTCGCGGGGCGGGGGTGCCGGGCTCGTAGCACCACTGGGTTGCGCCGACGCGCGTCAGATAGATCCGGCCGTCCGAGCGGACCGCTATGTCCGTGTATCCGCGCGGTGGCTCCAGGCGCAGCGCATACCTCGCCTCGAGCGCGCCGGTCGGCGCCAGACGGTCGACCAGGAAGACGATGCTGTCCTGGTATTTGTGCTGGCTCATCGAGAGCACGTAGACGCGCCCGTCCGCGCCGGCGTCGATGCGGTACGGGATGGGGGGATCGACGACGTCCGGCTCTTCCGGCAGCGCCAGCCACGTGATCGGAGTACCGTCCGGCCGTAGCACGTGGAGCATCGGTGCGCGCCCGGCGACCATGCGGTTGTCGAGGACGTAGACCGTCCCATCCGGCGTCGACGTGATGTCGGCGATGTCGCCGTAGCGGCCGGCCGCAGGCGTCCACGGCCGCCCGGTCCACGTGTCCACGAGGTGGTAGGCGACGCCGTCGGCCGCGCTGGCCGGCGTCGCCGCGGGGCCGGCGGCCAGCGCGAGGGCCGCAAGGACCGCCGCGCACGGGATGAGCGCGCGGCGGTGTGCTCGCCCACCGAAGCGTCCCTCGTCAGCCGTGGAACGCGATCCCATCATGGTCCACCTCGATCGGTTGGGTCTTGGACGGGCGACGCCGCGGCGTCGCCCCGTATGGTTCGGTATGGCTCATGCGCGCACGATTCCGCATGGACAACGCGGGCCCAACAGTAGCGCGCCGCCGCTCGCGCGGGAAAACGTTGGGTACGGCCCTTCCTTCGTTGTTAACGCTCGTTCGGCGGATCTAGGACCCTCGATCGCTGCGCAGATCCTGATGCACCCTTCCCAACCCTGCGCGCCGTCCAAAGGGGTCCGGCGTCGGATGATACAATCGTCGCCCCCCCGACGGCTCCGTGCCGGCGGACGGCGCGACAAGCGAAGATTGGCAGGATCGAGGCGAGGCATGGCTGAGCAAGGGTACTACCGCTTTCCGACGGTACACGGAGACGTCGTGGTCTTTACGGCCGAGGACGATCTCTGGCGGGCATCGTTGGCTGGGGGACCGGCGACGCGCCTTACGGCCGGCGCTGCGATGGCCACCGAACCGGCGCTCTCGCAGGACGGTCGGTTCGTCGCCTTTGTGGGGCGCGAGGAAGGCGGTCCGGAGGTTTTCCGGATGGCGACGCTCGGCGGCCCGGTCGAACGGCTGACGTTCCTGGGGGGCGACGTTCACGTGCACGGGTGGACGCCGGACGGCAACGGGATCGTTTTCTCGTCGAACGCCGACCAACCGTTCGCCGCCCTCTATCGCGCCCACGTCGTGCCCAGTACGGGCGGCGCGCTATCGCCGCTGCCGTACGGCCCGCTGGCCAGCGTGGCGTTCGGATCACCGACGCCGGACGGACAGCCGGCCGTCCTGTGCCGCCATGCCCTGGACATCGCGCGCTGGAAGCGCTATCGGGGCGGCCTGACGGGCGACCTCTGGATCGACGCCGCAGGCGACGGCGGCTGGCGGCGGCTGATCGACCTGGAGGGCAATCTGGCGCGGCCCTTCTGGTATGGCGGCCGCATCTGGTTCGTGAGCGACCACGAGGGCGTCGGCAACCTCTTCAGCTGCACCGTCGCTGGCGATGACCTGATGCGGCACACGGATCACGACGATTACTACGTCCGCTGGCCCGCCACGGACGGGCGGACGATCGTCTACAGCGCTGGCGCCGATCTGTGGCGCCTCACGCCCGACGCACCCGATCCCCGCGACGCCCAGCCGCGGCGCGTGCCGATCGCGTGGTCCGGCGCGCGGGCACAGCGCCAGCGGCGGTTCGCCAGCCCGACCCGGTACCTGGGCGGCTGGGCGATCCACCCGCAGGGCCACAGTATGGCGGTGACGGCGCGCGGCAAGACGTTCGTCATGGGCAACCACGAGGGCGCGGTGTTGCCGTTGGCCGCGTCGCAAGGCGGACGGACGCGGCTCGCGGCGTGGCTGCCCGACGGCCGGCGGGTGGCGTTGGTCCGTGACGATTCGGGCGAGGACGCCCTGGTCGTCTACACCGTCGACGGCAGCGCGCCGCCGCGGCGCTTCGACGATCTGGACATCGGGCGGCCGACGGAACTGGCCGTCGCACCGGCCGGCGATGTCGTGGCCGTGGCGAACCATCGCCTGGAGCTGCTCGCCGTCGACCTCACGGACGGCACGCTGCGCCAGCTGGACCGGAGCCCGGACGAACGGATCTCGGGGCTGGCGTGGTCACCGGACGGCGCGTGGCTGGCCTATGCCTTTCCGGCCTCCGCGCAAACGTCGGTCATCAAGCTGATCGAGATGGCGACGAACACCGTGCACCCCGTGACGCGGCCCGTGCTGCGGGATCTCGCGCCCGCGTGGGATCCCGGCGGCAAATATCTCTACTTCCTCTCGTACCGAGACTTCACGCCGGTCTACGATCGCCTGCACTTCGACCTCGGCTTTCCGCGCGGCATGCGCCCGTACCTCGTCACGCTGCGCGCCGACCTCGACTCGCCGTTTCGGCCGATGCCGCCCGTGCCGGGCGACGCGCCCAAGGACGCCGCAGGCGAGGACAAAACGGACACAGCGGACAAAGCGGAACAAGGGAACACCGCGGAACAAGGGAACACAGCGGCCACAGCGGACAAAATGGCTACGGAGGACAAGAAGGACGTCGGGGGTGAATCCGCCGGCCTGGCCACCCCACGCCCACCCGTGTCGCCGGCGGACGAGCCGGCGACGCCGGCGCCGCTGCGGATCGATTTGGCCGGCATCGCGGAGCGGATCGTGGCGTTCCCGGTGCCGGAGGGCACGTACGGCCAGATTCGGGGCATCGAGGGCAAGGCGCTCTTCACGTCGTTCGCCATTCCGGGGGCGGTCGAATCGGACCGTCCGGCGGGCGGACAGTTGATCGTCTGGGACTTCGCGGAGCGCAAGAGTGAGACGCTGGCGGATGGCGTGCAGTCCTTCGACGTGGCGCACGACGGCAAGACGATGATCTACCGCGCCGACAAACGCCTGCGCGTGGTCAAGGCCGGCGTCAAGCCGCCGACCGAGTCGGGCCACGGCCGCAAGACGGGCTGGTTGGACCTGGAACGGATTCGCATCGACGTCGACCCGGCCATCGAGTGGGCGCAGATGTTCCGCGAGGCGTGGCGATTGCAGCGGGATCACTTTTGGACGGCCGACATGGCGGGCATCGACTGGATGCACGTGTACGAGCGCTACGCCCCGCTGCTCGAGCGCGTGGCCAGCCGCGCGGAGTTCTCGGACCTCATGTGGGAGATGCAAGGTGAGCTGGGCACGTCGCACGCCTACGAGTACGGCGGCGACTATCGGATCGGTCCGGACTTCCCGCGCGGCCACTTGGGGGCCGACTTCGCGTTCGACGAAGCCACGGACAAGTGGCGGGTCGCGCGCATCATCGCCGGCGATCCGTGGGACGAGCGTGCCGGCTCGCCGCTGGCCCGGCCAGGGGTGGACGTCCGCGTGGGCGACGCCCTCGTCGCGATCGACGGCCAGCCGCTCGGCCGTCGGCTCTCGCCCGACGCGGCGCTCGTGCATCGCGCGCTCGCGGACGTGTTGTTGACGTTCGAGGCGCGGCCCGCGGAAGAGCCGGCCCCCGATGCGCCGGTAGGGGACGGGTCCGCCGCGGGCGGGGTGCGTCACTGCACCGTCCGGACGCTGCGCGATGAGGGCGCGCTGCGCTACCGGGCGTGGGTCGACGGCCATCGCGCGGCGGTCCACGCGGCCTCCGACGGGCAGGTGGGCTACGTGCACATCCCGGACATGGGCCCCAACGGCTACGCGGAGTTTCACCGCGGGTTCTTGGCGGAGGCGGACCGCCCCGCCCTCATCGTGGACGCGCGCTACAACCGGGGCGGCCATGTCTCGTCGCTCCTCCTCGAGAAGCTCGCCCGCCGCCGGATCGGTTACGACGTGCGCCGTTGGGGCGATCCGATCCCGTATCCGGTCGAGTCCATCGCCGGGCCGGTGATCGCGCTGTGCAACGAGCTCTCGGGTTCGGATGGGGACATGTTCAGCCACGCCTTCAAGCTGATGGGGCTCGGGCCGCTCATCGGCACGCGGACATGGGGCGGCGTGATCGGCATCTGGCCGCGCCAGGCGTTGTCGGACGGGGGCGTCACCACCCAGCCGGAGTACAGCTTCTGGTTCAACGACGTCGGCTGGGGGCTCGAGAACCACGGCGCGGTGCCCGACATCGAGGTCGTCTTCCCGCCGCAGGACGATGCCGCCGGCCGCGACCCGCAGCTCGAACGCGCCGTGGCCGAGGCGCTGGCGCGCCTGCCCGCGTCAGCGCCGCACCGCCCGGACTTCACAGCGCCGCCGACCCGCGCGCTACCGTCCCTCCGCCGCCCGCTGGAGGGCGACGCCGCGCCCTGATGGGTTCCGCAGGTTCATCCTCATCGTCCTCCATGTTGCCTGGTACAACGCCCAGCCGATCGCGCGCCCGCCATGTCGCGAGGAACGGCGGCGTCGTGAACGCCGCGCCGGGCCCGTCCGCGGCGGCCAGCAAGCCCAGGTCGAGCGCGGCGCACAACGCGGCCTCGGCCTCCGACGGCGTAATTCCGGCGGCCGCCGCGACCGCCCGCGGATCGGCCGTGACGCCGAGCCGCTCGATCCCGGCCACAGACTCCACCACCCGCCGCACCTGCGCGGGCGCCGAACACCATGCGCCGCGCCAAAGTTGGTCGAACAACACGCCTGGCCGCCCGACGCCGTGCCGAAAGCGCCACGCCGCCTGATCCACGGACGCCGCGCGCAGCTCCGTGGCCGCCACGATCAGCGCGCCCGGATGGCCGTTCGTGGCCTCGATCACCTCGGCCAGCGCCGTGTCCGGGGCGGCGGTCACGCCCGGCAAGCCACGGCGGCGCCCTTCGTGGCGCAGGAACGCCAGCGCGGTCCCGGGATTGAGCGGCGGCACCGCAATCGTCTCGACGGACGGGACCGCACCCCAGCACAGCCGGCTGGTGATGAGCAGGCGGGGCAGCACATCCCGCTTGGCCACACGACGTCCGATCCGCGCCATCTCCGCCGTATCGTCGACGCCGTCGACCACGACGAGCGCGCCGGGTCGTACGCCGACGATCGAGCAGGCCGCACGCAGCGCCCGCAGCGACGGATCGGGCGGTCCTTCGACGACCTGGGCCGTCGGCAACGAAGAAGAGGCGCCGGTGGAAGAGGCGCCGGTGGAGTCGAGCCACGCCGCGGGCGGCGCCTCGGCCACGCGGCGATCGAGGGTTCGTGCCGGATGCCCGCTCGCTGTGGCGCGAACTGTGGCGCGATCTGTGGTGCGATCTGTGGCGCGGACCCACGCCACGCGGATGGCCGTTTCGCCTTCGATCGCCGCCCGCACGGCCGCAGCGGCGATCGTCGACTTGCCGCAGCCGCCGGGGCCGGACAGCACGAGCGCGGGCGCGCCGTGCGGATCGGCCAGCCAGACGGTGATGCGGGCCACGACCTGATCGACGCCGAACAATCGTCCGCCGGCGGGCGATGGCAGCCGCGCGAGCATCCGCCGCTGGCGGTCTTCGGCGACGGCCACCGTCTCAGACGCCGCCAGCCGCTCCGCGACGAGGGCCAACCCGAGGGCGAGCCGACGTTGCACCGTCCGGGCGTGGTGGCCGGCGACGAGCGCGGCGAGGCGCGTGGTCGATAGGCCGAGATCGGGACGGAGGTGGAGATGGTAGACCGCGCTGATGGCCTCGAGCGTCGCATCGTCATGGCTGAAGTCGCTTTGCAGCATGCCGATCGCGGCTGCGCGTTGGACGGTTCCGAGGTCGGGCGGTGCGCCTGGCGTCGAAGCGGGGCCATCGTGCGCCGATCGCGCCGCGCCGGAGCGGCGCCGCAGGCGCTCGAGATCGGCTTCGATCGACTCGTTGAGCACCTGCCCAAGCGCCCATTGGCGCGCCGCGCGACTGTTCGGGCCGCCATGCCGCTCGAGCATCCGGGTGACCAGCACGAGGTCGATCAACGGGCCGTCGGCGGGTACGCGCTCGGCGGCCAGCTGGCGCAGCGCCGTGCGAACGGCCCGTACGGAGATGTCGCTGTCGCTCATGCGTCGCGCCCGTCATGGTCTCGCCCGGCCGGGACGTACAGGCCGACGCGGAACGCCCAAGCCACCACCTGGTGCGCCGTGGCGAAGCCGGTCGCACGGTACAGCCCCGAGATCGCCTTGTCGCACGTGCTCTGGCTGCGTCGGAGCCGCTGGGCGATGCCGGCGCGGTCGAGCCCTTCGCACAGCGCAGCGACGACGGTTCGTTGGCGACCGTCGAGGCACGTCGGCGCCGGGTCGACGGGCGCACCGCACCCGGAGCGGGGGCCGGGCGGTGCGAACGGCGCGGCAGGCGCCGGAACGGCGGGGGATGATGGCGGCGGACCGGATGATCGCTCCATGCGCGGCTCCTGGCGGCGGCGTCGGGTTCGGGCCGCCAGGATACGCGGGATGCGTTTCGCAAATGTCGCAGTGCGGTGGGATCAGCGCCGATCGTCGGCGTGCGCGTCGACGTTGCGGCGGCCGGTGTCGCGCAGCAAGCGGGCGATGGCGGCGGCGAGCCGGTCGGGGTCGTGCCGCGTCGGGAGGGCGTCGCTGATCAGGTCCGCCGTCTGCAACGTCGGGCCGCCCAGCGCCGAGTTCAGCACGGGTTGGACGAGCGGCAACTGGGGGCTGCGCGCCAGCGGCGCCACGTTGTCGTTGGCCACGACGATGTCGATGACCGAGCGGCCCAGATGGCGGGTCAGCGCGTCGACGTGGTCCTGCAAGCTGTAGCCGTCCGTCTCGCCGGGCTGGGTCGCGACGTTGGCCACGAAGACGACCGGCGCCCGAGTGGCCTCGAGCGCCGCGCCGATGTCGGGCACCAACAGGTTCGGCAGAACGCTGGTGTACAGGCTTCCCGGCCCGAGGATGATCAGATCGGCGTCCAGGATGGCGGACACGGCCTCGGGATAGGCGGCGGGCGTGTCCGGTTCGAGGAAGACGCGACGGATGGGCGCGGCGCCGTGCGGCACCTTGGACTCGCCGGCCATCACGCGGTCGTCCGCGAGCTCGGCGAAGAGCGTGACGTGGGTGAGCGTCGAAGGGACGATGCGGCCGCGGACCGCCAGGACGCGGCTGGACGCCCGCAGCGCGCTCTCGAAGCTGCCCGTGATGCTCGTCATCGCGACGATGAACAGGTTGCCGAAGGCGTGGCCGCCCAACTCGGTGCCGTCCCCGAAGCGGTACTCGAACAACCGCTGCATGAGCGGCTCGGTGTTTGCCAGCGCGGCGATGCACTGGCGGAAGTCGCCGGGCGGATGGACGCCAAGGCTCTGTCGCAGCCGTCCGCTCGACCCGCCGTCGTCCGCCACGGTGACGATCGCGGTGATCTGATCCGTGTACTGCTTCAGCCCGCGCAACAACGTCGAGAGACCCGTGCCGCCGCCGATGGCGACGACCTTGGCATCCGAGCGCCGCCGGCGTCGCCGATCGACGATGTCGACCAGGTCCGGCGTGCCGTTGGGGACGACGGCGCTGAGCAGGGATCGGTTAAGCCCGAGCAAGCCGCCGAACGCGATGCAGAGGCCGATGACGAGAAAGAGAGCGGCCCGGGCGGACTGCGGCAGAAACTGGAGGGTAAACCACGAAACGTACGGCTGCAGTTCGCCCGGCCACGCAACGGTCTTGTACGCCGCGACCAAGAGATAGGCGATGCCGATGGCCATGGCGGTGACGCCCACCAACAGCAGCGCCAGCCAGCGCTTGACCTGCATGCCGGGGATCAGCCACTTGAGAAATCGGCTCGTCGGCCGGAAAGGAAGGCGCATACGGGGCGGCAACTCTAGTCGGGGGTGTTGGCGCCGTCAACGCGCGAACCCGGTGGGCGATGTGGGCCGAACGAACGGGGTCACCAGCGGCGGATGTTGGCTTAGGCCGCTCGGGACGAGATCAGCTGTCGTGCGCCCACGTGCGGAACAGGGCGATCAGGACGGACTTCGCATCGGGCGACATGTCGCTCGTGCGCAGCTGGCCCGTCGCGGCGATCGTGGCTTTGATCTGGTCGAGGTAGATTTGGCACGGTGGGCAGAGCGAGAGATGGTACTCGAGCCGCGATCGGCCTTCGTCGCTCATCGCACCCTCGAGGTAGTCGGTGATCGCGGTCACGAGCTGCTCGCAATTCAGATCGGGCGAGCCGTGCCCGGCACGGGAGCCAAGGCTCGGATCGTGTGGTTCGGACGATTGCTGCATCTCGATCATCCATCTACCCTCGGTCGGCCCCGATACGGGGGACTCAGGCGGCGCTCAGATAGGCTTCAAGGGCGTGGCGAACGGCGGTGCGGGCACGATGGAGCAGCACGCGCTGATTGGTCGCCGTGATGTCGAGGGTGTTACAGACCTCTTCCGCGTCCCAGCCCTCGACATCGCGCATCGTGATGACCAGCCGCTGCCGCTCCGGCAGATCGGCGATCGCGGCGGCGATCACGTCGCCTGTCTCGCTGGCCAGCACGCGCCCCTCCGCGTCGACCCACGGCTCGGGCGGTGCCTGCCAGTGGCCGGGCGACGCCCCGCCGGTTCCCCAGAAGCGATCCGCGTCGACGGCGGCGGTATCGTCGTCGGTGTCCTCGGGCGTGAACGCGGAGAACGGCACCGTCCGGGCTTCACGGCGGCCGCGAGTACGCGCCTTGTTCGCCACGATCCGGAAGATCCAGGTGCGCAGTGCGCTTCGGCCCTCGAACCTGTCGAGGCCCTGCAGCACGCCGACCCACGCCTCCTGAACGACCTCTTCCGCGGTCGCTCGATCCCGCACGAAGAGCTGCGCGAGCCGGACCATGGACGGATGCAGCTGGGTCACGAGCTGCGAGAACGAGTCCTCGTCTCCACGGCGCAGCGCCGCGACCAACGCCAGCTCGTCGCCGCCGATGGGTTCGGCATCGAGCGGCAGGACCGCCGTCGTGCCGTCCGTGACAGGGCAGGTGCTCACGGTCGCGCGTCCCTCCATGGGGCGGACGGCCGCGGTATTGACGCAGGAGCGACCGTCGGCCGATGAGCGGATGGTTCGATAGGCTGGGGGGCCGGGATTCGAACCCGGACTGACGGATTCAAAGTCCGCTGTCCTACCGTTAGACGACCCCCCACCAAGGGGGATCCATTCTAAGCGTTTGGACCACAAACCCACAACGGGGAGCGACATCCGCTCCCCGTTGTGGGTTTGTCCTGATCGTTCGTGGCGGGCGCGAGCCTAGTTCAGGTACGCCTTGAGCAGCTGCGCTCGACTCGGATGGCGCAGCTTGCGCAGCGCTTCCTTCTCGATCTGGCGAACGCGCTCCCGGGTGAGGCCGAAGATCTTGCCGACCTCCTTGAGCGTGTACGCGCGATGCCCGCGCAAGCCGTAGCGAAGCTCGAGCACGCGCTGCTCGCGGGCGGTGAGCCCGAGCAGCACGTCCTCCACGTCACCGCGGAGCAGGTCCAGGGAGGCCGTCTCGAGCGGATCGATGCTCTGCTCGTCCTCGATGAACTGTCCGAGCTCGCTCTCGCCCTCGTGGCCGACCGGCTTTTCGAGGCTGATGCTTCGTCGGCTGGCCTGAAGCGCCACCTCGACCTTCTCAACCTCGATCTGAAGCTCGTCGGCGATCTCGCCCGGCGATGGTCGTCGACCGAGCTCCGTCTCGAGCGCGTGCGCGACGGCGTACACCTTGCGGATCCGGTCGTTCATATGAACGGGGACGCGGATCGTCCGACCCTGATCGGCGAGGCCGCGGGTCAACGACTGCCGGATCCACCACGTCGCGTACGTCGAGAACTTGTTGCCGCGCCGCCAGTCGAACTTCTCGACCGCCCGCATGAGACCGAGGTTGCCTTCCTGGATCAGGTCGAGGAACGGCACGCCTTGGCCAAGGTAGCGCTTGGCCATGCTGATCACGAGGCGGCTGTTCGCCTGCGTGAGCTCTTTCTTGGCCATCTCGCCATCGGACACCAGCCGGCCCAACGCGGCCAGAGCATCCGGCGACAGCGCCGTTCCGTCGTGGTCGAGCGCGGCCTGGGACTCCCGCCCGGCCTCGATCCGCTTGGCAAGCTCGATCTCCTGCTCGGCGGTCAGCAAGTCGATCGTGCCGACTTCGCGGAAGTAGAGGCTGACCGCATCATCGGAATCGATGCCGTCGTAGTCCACCCGATGGGGCGAAGATACCTCCACATCGTCGGGCACATCGTCGGGCACGTCGTCGGGCTCCTCCATCGTCTCGATCTCGATCCCCAGATCATCGAGGAGATCGGCCGCCATCGCCGGATCGGCGGCGGCCTCGGGCCAGACGGCGATCACGTCCGCCGTGGTCACGACCCCACGCGTCTCCGCCCGACGGGTCAACTCCTCGACGACCGCCTGCTCCGCAGGCCCTCGATCCTGTTCCTGCCACATGTTCTATCGCTCCTAGACAAACGCAGCCGATGCGAAACAAAACCAAACGCAACACCACCACATGCAAACACGTCCCACGCCACGCTGTTGTCTCCGCCTTGCCACCAAACGTTACGCGACCCGTTCAGGGAGAGTAGGCCCATCGCCAGAACGGAGGCAACAGCGTTCATTCCGACGCTGAACGAGCCCCGTTTCTTAACCAGGCCTCCTTCGCCCTACCATTGCCGGCTCATGCGCGAACGCCACCGGCCCATCACACTCCGATCCGTCGTCTGCGGCCCGCGCTCCCCCGATGCGCGCAGCCGCGTCTGGCGCTCCGTTAAACGATCCCAGCAGCCGAACTTGGACACAACGGCGAAGCCAATCCGCGCAGCAATCCGCGTGCCAACACGCCGGCGCGCGTCGATCGCCGCCGTGCTGATCGCCCTCGCCGCGGTTCTGGCGTGGCCCGTCGTGGCCAATGCCGCCCCGACGCCGCCTCGGCCGACCGACCGCCCGCCGATCGTCCGCGGCATCGTCGTCAACGGCAGCGGGGCGGATGTTGGGGCGGAGGACCTCAACCAGCGGTTTAGGGCGCGCATCGAGCTGCCGCGCGGCTTGAGCGGGCTCATCCTGGTGCGAACGGATTGCGGCGCCGACCCCGAGGCCACGCTGGACACCGCCCTCGTCGAGTACGGCGCGGCGCAGCGGGTCGGCGAGATCTACAACGACACGATCGCCTGGTTGATCTGCCAGGAACCGCCCCGCGCCAACTTCACCTACGCGGTGGACAACCCGCTGGCCCGGTATCTCGACCCCCCTTCCGTGGAACAGGCGATGACGGCGGCGCTCGAGGCCGGCGGACCGGCGCGCGCCGCCGCGGCCGGACTGAACACCGTGATCGCGCAGCTCGACCGCGCGCCGGACGGCGTAAATGCGCGGCCGTCGCCGATCCCGGTGCCGACGCCGCAGCCGTTGGACGACGAGAGCGGCGATCGATCGAGCGCCGCGGTGCTGCTCCTCGCGCTGGTCGGCGCCGCGGCCCTGGCGGCCATAAGCGTGCGGCGACGGCGAGCGACCCGGTCGTCCGACGAGACGATTCCCGAACCGGACGCGGTGCGCGAGCTGGAGGCAAGCCTGGTCCAGGTGACGCAGCGGCTCATCGCCAACAGCCCCACCCTCGACCGAACGATCCATGCCCTCGAGCCGCTGGGCGACGCCACGCGCCTCATCCTCCTGCGACGCCACCAGACGATGGTCCACCGTGCCGAGGCGCTGACCCGCGAAGCGGAAGTGGTCAGCCACATGCGGGCCGCTCGCGAGCTGCCCGAGCGGGGCGAGGAAGCCCTGCGGCGGGTGGAGGATCTGCTGGTGGAAGCGCGAGCCCTCGTGGCGTACACGCGTCAGTTGGAACGAGAAGCGCTGCGGGCTGCCCGCGTGCAGGACGGCGCCCTGGCCTTGGCCGAGGAAGCCGAGCAGACGATCCACACCGCGCGCGATGCGTACGGCGCCTTGCGAGCCGGACCCACCGCCACGGCATCCGATTCACGCCGCCTTCCGCCGCCGGAGGCCGCGTTCGCCGTGCCGGAAGCATGGCTTGCGGCGGCGCGTGAGCGGGCCGAGGCGGGCGCGTTTCTGGATGCCGGCCGCCGTGCCGACGACGTGATCGACGTGGCCACGCGGATCACGCGTGTGGTCCGGCGGCTGCGGCGGATGGAGGGCGCGGTTGGAGCGGCCCAGCGGCTGTACGGAGCGCTTCAGGGGCACACGCCGGACACGTGGCGCGATGTCATCGGGAACGGAGCCGAAGCGGAGGCGAGCCTGGATGCGGCCGCCGCCGCGCTCGATGTGGCCCTGACCGCACCGGCGGCCCGGCTCGGCGCCGACCCGATCGCGGGGCTTGCGTCCGGCCTGGCGCTGGCCACACAGGAGCTGGCCCGCGCTCGCCAGCTCGTCGCCGCCGTCGAGGCCCGGTCGCGGCACCTTGGGCGGGCCGCCGCGATCGCGCGCGAGCAGATGGCGGACACCCGAGCGTCGCTCGCCGCGTGCCAGGCGGCCGGCGCCGGAGCCCCGGCCGCGATCCGGACCGCCCTCGGCGCCGCGGCCGACGCAGCGGAGCAGGCCGCGGCCGCACTCGATGCGCACGCGCCCGATGGACCGACCGCCCTTGAACGGCTCGCCACCGCCGAGCGTGCGTTGGCGGAGGCGAACGCGCGCGGGTTGGCGGCGCCGCAGTCGGCTGACGCGGCGGACCGGGCCTCGGCGATCGGACGCCTCGCGGCCGCCGGCGCGGTCGACCGCGCCGAGCGCTACCTCGAGGCGCATCGCCGCGATTGTGCGCCGGTCGTCGTTCGACGGGTGGCGGCCGCGAGCGCGCAACTGCGCGAGGCGGAGCGCGAGCGCGAGCGGCGCAGCGACCCCGAGCGCGTCGCCGATGCGTACCTCGCCGCCGCCCGCGCGGCGGCGACGGCGTTCGCGATGCTCGCCGCAGATGTTCGGAAGGCCGAGCAGCGGCGGATCGGGTGGCTGCCGCGCGGGGGCGGCGGGATGACGGTCGAGGCGTTGGCCGCCGTGCACCGCAGCCAGCCGTTCGCCGGGCGGCTTGGGTCGTGGGATGCGCTGCGGCCGAGCGGACCGATCCAGCGGCCCGGTGCATGGGGCGCGATGCCCCCAGGTGCGCCGGGGCGTCCGACCGGTTGGTAGGGTCGTCCGCGCCGGCGTCCTTCGCGATCGCGATTGTCCCGGCCTTGTCAGCGCTTTATCCACACACTTGTCCACAACGACCGGTACCGTTGCTCGATCGCCCTGCGACGGCACCGATTGTGGTCCTCGTTAAGGCGCTCGCAGTCGACGGCGGCGGATCCTTGTTGCCCCGTTTACAGGCATGGTATTTTCGACCGCCAGCACGCACCGAACCCATCACGCCGTTGAACGGAGCGCTTCCATGATCTCCCATCCAGACCTGGCTGTACCGAACGCGATCGTGCCACCGGTGGCCATCGTGCCGGGCCTTGGCCATGGCCATGCGATGCCGTCGGAACGGGCAGCGTGCGGTGGGCTGGCGCTGCGCTTGGTCGGGCTGCCGCCGGAGGAGCGCGCCCCGGCGATCGTCGCGGCCAGCGAGGACGGCGAAGCGCTCGATCTGGCCGGCGCGGATCTGCGCGGCATCGACCTGTCCGCCAAGGGCATCCTGCTCTTGCGTCGAACGCCGGGCCTAGTGCCGTTGTCCCTGGCGGGCGCCGATCTGCGCGGCGCCTCGCTCTGCGGCGCGAACCTGCGCGGCGTGCGGCTGCGCGAGGCATGCTTGGACGGCGCCATCCTCATCGGCGCGGACTTGGCCGGCGCCGATCTGGCCTGCGCCAGCCTCCGCCACGCGCAGCTCACCGGCGCCGATCTCTCGCGGGCGGACCTGTCGTTCGCGGACTGCCGCGGCGCATCGCTGCTCACCGCCAACCTTAGCTCGGTCGTGGCGACCGCGATTGACCTGCGGGACGCGTTGCTGCACGCGGCGGTCCTCTGTCGCGCCGGCCTGCGCGATGCCGATCTGCGCTGGAGCCGTCTGGAAGGCGCCAGCATGGCCCACGCCGATCTGCGCGGCGCGTGCTTTGCCGGCGCGACGCTGGCCGGCAGCAACCTGGCCTTCGCGACGGTGGACGGCGCCACGGATTTCAGCTTCGCGTTCCTGTCGCGTTCCCGGCTCGACGGAGTCGCCTTGCAGCGGTCTCATTTGGGCGGCGGCATCGGCGAGGAGCTGCGCGATCTGGTGGCCGCCCGCGACGCCTACCAGGCGCTGCGGCGGCACTTCGAAACGGAAGGCCGATACGCCGACGCGCGTTGGGCGCACGTTCGCGCGTGCGTCGCCGCGACGGCCAGCCATCGACCCGACCGCGCGCGGCGCTACTGGGTGCGCGATTGGTCGCGCCCGATCGAGACGGCCAAGCCGAGCACGTCCGCCGGGCGTGCGGCGCGCGCGTTGAAGGTGCGCGCGCTGAACGGGCTGACGATGCTGAAGCACGGCGCGCAGTGGTCCGCGGGCCAGCTGAGCGGTGCGACGATGGCGTACGGCACGAGCTATCTGCGGCTGCTGCTCACGCTGGCGGTCGTTTGGGTGCTGTTCGGGCTGTACTTTCAGGATGCGGGTCGGATCCTCGAACTCGAACGCGGTACGCTCGGCGGCGGTTGGTGGGCGGGCCTTCGCCTGTCGGCCGCTTCGCTGACCCCGATCGACGCCTATCCGTTGGTCGCGACGGCGCCCGGTGCGCAGTGGGTGGCGATGCTCGAGGGCGCGATCGGCGTCGTGCTGTTCGGGGCGCTCGGCTACGTCAGCGCGTCGCGGGTCAGGCGCGGCTGAGCCGCGAGGATCGAGCGGCGGCGCCTGGCTACAGGACGCGCGAGCCGCCCGATCAGCGAGTCGTAAGAGGCAAGTACACCGGCGTGCGGTCCGAAGCGCGCGGTGTCGACGTCGCCGTCGCGCGGGGCGGCTCGATGGGGGACGGTCGAGGCGGCGGGACGCCGGCGGTCGGCGTCGCGACGGGCATCGGCTCCTCGGGTCCATCCACACCGTCATCGATGTACTGCAGGAAGTGGTTGTCGCCCGGTTGGATGACATATAGATAGAGTTGATCGCCCGCGCGCAGGTTGAAGCCGCCCAGATCGGCCGCGAACCGCCCGTCCGGACCTGAGGGCACGGTGACCGATGTCGGGTCGCGGTCTTGATCGACGGGCACGACGATCAGCACGATCACGTGCAGCGGCGGAGCGGTGCCGGTGACGCGGTCGGCCAGCACGTCGGCGTGCCACGTGACGGGCGCGATCGCGATGTCCGTGGCCGCGGCGCCGATGCCGAGGCGCAGCTGGGTGCCGACCGGGATGCCGCCGGGAAAGACGTCGCTGAGGTCGATCTCCCAAAGCGGGAGCTGGTCGGGCTGCGAGGGCCTGGCGTACGCGGTCCGATGCTCCCCGGCCGTCGGGCCGGAGGCGACCGTGGCGTCGACCAGGGTTCCGCCCGTCGCGCGCCCGAACGCCGTCGCCAGCGTCACGCCGATGCCGAAGAACGGCTGGTCGACCCAGCGCAGTACCGTTCGCACGCGCCCCGCGCCGCGAACCGTGACGCGCCCATAGCGCGCCGGGCACCCTTCGCCGTCGCAACGCAGGGCGTAGCGGCCGGCCTCGTCGGCGCGGCCGGTGCGCGTGACGGACGGGGACGGGGTCTGGCGGGCCCCGAAGTAGTCGGGCTCGTCGGCGAAGATGTCGGCGGTGATCGTCGCGCCGGGCGGCGCGTCGCCCGCGAGGACGCGGCCGCCGTCCGCGACCGTCGCGGTCACGTTCGGAATCGTCCACTCCGTCGCCGCGCCGTCTGTCGGGGTGAGCGCGATCCGGTCGCCCGGCGCGAACAGGGCCGGCTGGCCATCGCGGTCGTACACGTCGGCCTCGAAGCGGCCGTCGATCTCGGTGTTGACCACGCGCTGGGCGATCGGACGGCCGTCGGAGGGCGTGTGGGTGACGCGGAGTTCGCCGCGCCCGTCGACGTAGCCGCGCAGGACGTTGCCCCACAGCTCGATCTCCGACTGCGGCACGCGCCCCGCCACCTCGTACGCGACGCTGCCGCCCGACCACGCCTGCGCGAACGCCACGGCGTCGTCGGCGAACGGGACGGACGGGAACGCGACGCGGTACCGGCCGTCGCCGTCCGCGTCCGTACGGTCCGCGGCGTCCGAGCCGTCCGCGCTCGGCCGCGCGGTGACGACGACGCGAGCGCCGGCCGGCGCGACGCCGGACACGGTGCGCGCGTCCGCGTCGATCGTCGCCGTCACGTTCGGCAGCGTCGCTTCGGCGACGGTGCGGGCGCCGATGAGCAGGGCGACGCGTTCGCCCGGCTGCGGCTGGAAGGCGCCGTTTTCCGGGCGTCCGCCCCGCAGCAGGATGATCCCGAACACCCCGGCGCCGAACGTGATCGGCGGCCCGCTGCGGGCGATCTCCGTGCCGAGGGCGTCTACGACGGCCACCTCGGGCCGGGCATCCGCGTTCGCGCGAACGACGGCGATGTAGCGGGCGGGCGAGATGGTGATCAACGGAGGCGCGAAGGCGAACGCGAAGAGGTTTTGGGCGGCGTCCAACATCGCCACATAGCCCGACGTGCCCGGCGCCAGGTCGATGCGGTCGCCGAGTTCGGCGCGATAGCGGCCGTCGAGCGCGGCGGTGACCACCGGCTGGACGGCCGGCTGCGGCCCGTCGAGCATGGCATCCTTTGCGGCGATGACATACACGGCCAGCGTCGGCGGAACGGTGCCGCTCACCACGTCGGCGTCGACGTCGACGTCCGCCGTCATGCGCGGCACGGTCACGGTTGTTGCGCGGCCGTCGACGTCGGCGGTGACGACATCGTCCGGATCGACGGTGACGACGTCGGACGGGTCCATGGCCGGCGTGCGCAGCGCGATCGTCCAGCGCCCATCCGCGGGGCGATCGCCGTCGGCGCGGACGGCGATCTTGAGCGTTCCGTCCGGCCCGACGACCCGCACCGCCGGTCGCCCGGCCGATGGATCGCGGACGACGAGGTACGGCGCGAAGAGGGCGATCTCGAGCTTCGGGGCTTCGATGGCCTGGGCGTTCGCATGCAGGGAGGGCGACGCCCCGGCGGCGCACAGCGCGAGGACGGCGACGGTGGCGGCGGCCACGGCGCGGTGCGCGTCGGCGATCGAACGGACGGTTCGTTGGTTCATCCGTGGTCCTCGTGCGGCGGTGCATCTGGGCGTTCGGCGGGGCGGAACACGCCGGGCGGAACGCGGGGGATCATCGTGGGGGATCGTCATGGAAACGCAACCGGGAACGCAACCGGGAATGCTAGCACGGGCAAGGGGCGGCGGCGTACGGGATTTGGTGCCCTCGCCCTGTACTACCTTGCGTGTCCCCTGTACTACCTTGCGTGTCTAGGTAGCGATCTCTAGAATACGCGTTCGGTCATCTCTCGAACGCCGCTGCATCGGGCAGCGGATGCGGGTGGCCCGAAGGGCCGGCGGACATCGCGGCCAGGGAGCAGGCGGGCGGAGCGTGCACGTCCTCATCACCGGGTACGGCGGGTTTGTCGGCCGTCATCTCGCCGACCATCTTGCGGCGACGACGGGCTGGCGGCTGTGGGGCACGACGTGGCGGGCTGATCTGTCGGCCGCTGCGCCGGCGCCATCCGTGCGCACGGTGGGCGTCGATCTGCGCGATGCCGGGGCCGTCGAGGCGCTGTTCGCCGAGTTGCGGCCCGACATCGTCTTTCACCTGGCGGCGCAGAGCTTTGTGCCCGACGCGTGGCGGGACCCGTGGGGCACCTTCGAAACGAACGCCCACATGCAGCTGAACGTGCTAGAGGCGGCCCGCCGTCAGGCGGCGTCCGCGTCGCCGGGCGGCCCGAGCGGCGACGGCCCGCGCGTCGTCGTCGCCAGCACGAACGAGGTGTACGGCGCGCCGTCCGTCGAAGCCGGCGGCACGGACGAGTCGGCGCCGCTCGCGCCGCGCAACCCGTACGCCACGAGCAAGGCGGCGCAGGATCTCATGGCCGGCCAGTACGCGCTGCAGGGCCTTGATGTGATCCGCGTGCGCCCGTTCACCCACATCGGGCCGGGCCAGGACGATCGGTTCGTCGCCGCGTCGTTCGCGCGGCAGGTGGCGGAGATCGAGGCGGGGATGCGCCCGGGCCCGATGAAGGTCGGCGACCTGACGGCGCGGCGGGATTTCAGCGACGTCCGCGACATCGTCCGCGGCTATCACCTGGCGGCGGAGCGGGGAGCGCCCGGGATGGTGTATAACCTCGGCAGCGGGCGCAGCCGGCCGGTCCGGGCCATCCTCGACCGCTTCCTCGACCGGGCGCGCGTACCGATCGACGTCGCGGTGGATCCGGCGCGGCTGCGGCCGTCCGACGTGCCGGAAACGCTGTGCAACGCCGAGCGGGCTCGCACGGCGCTCGACTGGTCGCCGGCGATCGCCTTCGAAACGACGCTCGACGATATTCTGGCCGACTGGCGCGACCGCGCCGCGAGGATCGCCGCGCAACCGGCCACCGCATGACACCGACGGCCGCGGCGCAAGGCGCGCCCGCGGATCGTTCAACACAGATGGAGGGGACGATGTCCCGCACGGCGCTGATCACCGGCATCACCGGACAAGACGGATCCCATCTGGCCGAGCTGCTGCTCGAGCTCGGCTACAACGTGGTCGGCATGGTCCGTCGGACGAGCACGGTGAACTTCGAGCGGATCGCCCACATCCAGGAGCGGCTGACGCTCGTGCCGGGCGATCTGCTCGACCAGTACTCGCTCGTGCGCGTGCTGCAGGAGCATCGGCCGGCCGAGGTGTACAACCTGGCGGCGCAGAGCTTCGTCAAGACGTCGTGGGACCAGCCCGTGCTCACCGGCGAGGTGACCGCGCTCGGCGTGACCCGCCTGCTGGACGCGATCCGCATCGTCGATCCGAGCATCCGCTTCTACCAGGCGTCGTCCAGCGAGATGTTCGGCAAAGTGCTCGAGGTGCCGCAGCGCGAGGAAACGCCGTTCTACCCGCGCAGCCCGTACGGCGTGGCCAAGGTGTACGGCCACTGGATCACGGTGAACTACCGCGAGAGCTACGATCTGTTCGCCGCGAGCGGCATCCTGTTCAACCACGAGAGCCCGCGGCGCGGCCTCGAGTTCGTGACGCGCAAGATCAGCCACGGCGTAGCCCGCATCAAGCACGGCCTGGCGGATCGACTGGTCCTGGGCAACCTCGACGCCCGCCGCGACTGGGGCTGGGCGCCGGACTACGTGAAGGCGATGTGGCTCATGCTCCAGCAGGACGGGCCGGATGACTTCGTCATCGCCACGGGCGAGACGCACTCGGTGCAGGAGTTCTGCGAGATCGCGTTCGGCCACGTCGGGCTCGATTGGCGGCAGCACGTCCATCAGGACCCGGCGTTCATGCGCCCGGCGGAGGTGGACCTGCTGATCGGCGATGCGTCCAAGGCGATGACGCAGCTCGGCTGGTCGCGGACGGTGTCGTTCGTCGATCTTGTGACACGGATGGTGGACGCCGACATGGCGGCGCTGAAGGCCGGCGACGCGGTGGTGACGGCATGAACGACGAAGCTTCGGCCGCGGTAGCCGCCGCCGATCGGATCCAGTTCGGCACGGACGGCTGGCGCGCCCGCATCGGCGACGGCTACACGTACGCCAACGTCCGCCGCGTCGCGTCCGCCGCCGCGCGATACTACGCCGCCCACGCGGACGGCGCGGCCAAGGGCGTCGTGATCGGCCACGACCGCCGCTTCGAGGCGCGCGAGTTCGCGATGGCCGTGGCGGAGGTCGTCGCCGGCCACGGTGTGCCCGTCTGGCTGACCGCCGACGCGACGCCGACGCCCGTGATCAGCTTCAGCGTCGGGGCGCAGGAGGCGGCCGGGGCGATCAACCTCACCGCCAGCCACAACCCGGCCCACGATCTGGGCTTCAAGGTCCGCGACGCGGACGGCGCGGCGCTGTCGCCCGACGCCCTGGCGCTGCTCGAGGCGGAGATCCCGGCGCCCGGCGTCGCCGTCCAGCGCGTCCCGTTCGCCGAGGCCGTCGCGGACGGACGGATCCGCGTGTTCGACCCGGCGCCGCGCTACCGCACGTACGCCGCGGCGCGCGTGGACCTGCGCCGCATTGCCGATGCCGGCCTGCGCGTGGCGTACGACCCGATGTGGGGCGCCGGCATCGACTGGGTGCGCTGGCTGCTCGGGCCGGGCGCGCGCACGGAGCTGATGACGATCCACGGGACGCCGAATCCGCTCTTCCCCGAGATGGGCCGCCCCGAGCCGATCCCGCCGAACACGGACGCGCTCTCCCGCCTGGTCCGCGCGACGGGCGCGGACATCGGGATCGCGAACGACGGCGACGCGGACCGGATCGGCGTGATGGACGAGCACGGCGGCTTCGTGAACCAACTTCAGGTGTTCGGGCTGCTCGCGTGGTGGTTGCTCGAGATCAAGGGCGAGCGCGGCGCGATCGTCCGGACGCTCTCGACCACCTCGATGCTCGATGTCCTGGGCAAGAAGTACGGCGTGCCGGTGTACGAGACCGGCGTCGGCTTCAAGTACGTCGGCCCCAAGATGCTGGCCACCAACGCGATGATCGGCGGCGAGGAGTCGGGCGGCTTCGCGTTCCGCGGCCTGCCCGAGCGGGACGGGCTCGTGGTCGCCCTCGCGCTGCTCGAGCTGATGATCGAGACGGGCAAGACCCCGTCGCAGCTCGTCGCCGCCCTGTTCGACGCCGTCGGCGCGACGTGGTACTACGACCGTGTCGACGTCGCGTTCGACGGCGCGCTGCGCGATGCGGTGCAGGGACGATTGGCCGTCGCGGCGCCCACGTCGCTGGCGGGGATCGACGTGACGCGCATCGACCGCCAGGACGGCCATAAGTTCTGGTTCCCGGACGCCGGTTGGCTCCTCATCCGTTTTTCCGGCACCGAGCACCTCATGCGCGTCTACGTCGAGACGACGCACGCCGACCGCGTCACGGCGCTCCTGGATGCTGGCCTGGCGATGGCCGGCCTGAACCGCGCCGGCGGGGCGGCGTAGTGGCGACCATGCCCCGGACGTCGACCCGATCTATCTCGACCCGATCTATCTCGACCCGATGGATCTCGACCCGATGGACGTCGACCCGATGGACGTCAACCCGATGGACGACGACGCCATGCCCGTCGACGCCATGGACAGCGCTGTCTTGAACGCGCGACCGAGGGCGATGTCCGCCGACGCCGGTTCGTCGGGCCTCGGCCGGCCGCGCGACGGCGCCGAGCGGCTGCGCGGCCGGCCGTCGGACCAGTATGGCGCCCGCAGCCAGGGCGGCGCGACGGATGGTCCGCTCTACCTGGGCCCGGACGCCACCGCGCGCCTGCGCGGCGGCGTCGCGACCGCGTCGTCCCACGCCGCGCTCGACGCCCCGGGCGACGACGCGGTCGACTACGCGCTCGTCGACACGCACTGCCACCTGGACGCCGATGCGTTCGAGGACGAGACGACGACGGACCTCCTGGGCCGGGCGCGCCGGGCCGGCGTGACGCGGCTCGTGACGATCGGCACGGACCTGGCCGCCAGCGCGCGGGCCGTGCGGTTGGCGCGCTACCACCACGAGGTGTGGGCCACGGTCGGCATCGACCCGAACGACCTGCCGATCGACGGCACGCCCCTTACAAGCGGCATGCTGGCCGAGGTCGAGGCGCTGGCGAAGGCGCCGCGCGTCGTCGGCATCGGCGAGATCGGGCTGGACTACTACTGGAACCGGACGTCGCATGACGTGCAGCGCGCCGCGTTCGAGGCCCAGCTGGCGCTGGCGCAGCGGCTCGGGCTGCCGGTCGTGATCCACAGCCGCGACGCGGACGCGGACACCGAGGCCATCCTGCGGGCGTGGTCGACGGCGCACCCGTGGCGGTCGTCGACGAGGGACGCTCCGCCCATCGTGGCGTCGCGCCCCTTGGGCGTGATGCACTGCTATGCGGGCGACGTGGCGTTGGCCGAACGCTACGTCGCGCTGGGGTTCCAGATCTCGCTGTCCGGCATCGTGACGTTCAAGAACAACGCCGTGACGCACGAGGTGGCGCGGGCGCTGCCGCTCGAATCGTTGGTCCTCGAGACCGATTCGCCGTACCTGACGCCGCACCCCCATCGCGGCAAGCGCAACGAGCCGGCGTACGTCCGCTTGATCGCCGAGCACGTGGCCACGCTGCGCGGCATCGACGTCGCCGCCGTGGCGCGGGCGACGTCGGCGAGCGCGGCGCGGTTGTTCGGATGGGAGGCGGCATGAACCTTCAGCGCTCGCGCGGCGACGGTCGGAACGGCGGGACGCGATGAACGGCGACGTGGCCGTCGGCGTCGACCGGGACCGCGCGGATGTCGCGACGGCGTCCGTCGATCCGTTGCTGGGCGTCCGCGCGGAGATCGAGCACCTCGAGCGATACCTGACGGACGACCGCGGCATCGAGTACCCGCTGGTGGCCGAGCTGCTGCGCTTTGTGTTCTCCGGCGGCGGCAAGCGCCTGCGGCCGGCGCTCGTGTTCCTCGTCGCCCGCCTCGGCGGGGCCGAAGCGCACGCCGTGCTCAGCCTGGCCGCCGCCGTCGAGACGCTCCACACCGCCACGCTGGTCCACGACGACCTGGTGGACGGGGCGATGCTCCGCCGCGGCCTGCCGGCGCTCAACGTCCGCTGGAGCCCGGGCGCGACGGTGCTGGCCGGCGACTGGCTCTTCGCCCGCGCGGCAGGGTTCGCCGCCGACACGAATGACGTCCGCGTCCAACACATCTTCGCGCGCACGCTGGCCACGATCACGGCCGGCGAGCTGCGCCAGCTCTTCGGCCGCCGCGGCGTGCCGACGCAGAGCGAGTACACGGCGCGGATCTACGGCAAGACGGCCTCGTTGTTCGAGGCCGCCACCGAGGCGATGGCCGTCCTCAACGACATGCCGGAGCCGCAGCTTGCGGCGCTGGCGGCATACGGTCGGCTCGTCGGCACCGCGTTCCAGATCGTCGACGACATCCTGGACTTCACGGGCAATCCCGACCGGATCGGCAAACCCGTCGGCAACGACCTACGGTCCGGCCAGGTCACGCTGCCGGCGATGCTCCATCTGGACGCCCACCCCACCGCGGCCCCATGGCTCACCGCCCCCGGCGGCGCCGACGCCGATCCCGCCGTCGTCGCCGCGCTCGTGGACGCCGTCCGCGCGGACCGCGCCGCGATCACGGGCGCCCACGCGGCCGCCCGCGCCGCCGTCGCCGAGGCCGTCGACCACCTGGCCGCGCTGCCGGCGAGCGCGGCGCGCGACGATCTGGCCCGGGTGGCGGACTACGCGGTGGCCCGCGATCTGTGACGCCGCCGGACGCCTTGTCCGAGTCGGCGGCCGATGACGCGATGGTCGGCGGGCGATCATCGCCCCGCCTGGGCATCGCCATCGTCAGCTGGAACGTGCGCGACCTCGTGCTGCGCTGCCTTGCGACCGTGTTCGCCGGCCACGGGGTCACCCCTGACGTCGTCCTCGTCGACAATGCCTCGTCCGACGGCACGGCCGCGGCCGTGCGGGCCGCGTTCCCGTCCGTCCGGGTGATCGCCAATGCCGACAACCGGGGGTTCACGGCGGCGAACAACCAGGCGTTTCGGCTTCTGG
>JBDTSC010000003.1:0-39044 GCA_039931375.1 Ardenticatenales bacterium | reverse complement strand
GCCGGCGCGGCGTTGACGGTCGCGCTCACGATCGACGTTCTCGCGCCGCCGCATGTCGACCTCCAGCGCCTGATCCACCTGCGACGGCGGGGCGAGGTTGCGCCCGTCGCGCAGGGCGATGGACCGGTGATGCAGCAGGGGCTCCCATATCCGTCGAGCCTATGGTCAGCCGGGGAGCGCTTGGTCGATGAACGGCGGATCGACGTGCCGCCGGATGTGGCCGCTGGGCAGTACGAGGTCGCGACCGGCTTCTATCGCCTGGACGATCTCGTGCGCGTGCCGCTCACCGTCCGCGGCGTGGACGACGCCTCCCGCGCCTACGTGCTGCCGCGCCCGGTCGAGGTGCGGCGCTGCCCATGACCGCGCCGCGCGGTGCGGGCCGCCCAGGCCGCCAGGGCCATCCGCTCGCAGCCGCGGGCGTCTTGGACCGCGCGTTCGTCGTCGTCCTCGTGTTGGCGGCGCTCGCGCTGCGGCTGCATGCCCTGGACGCACAGCCGCTTTGGAGCGACGAGGGCTTGAGCCTCCACCGCGCCGGGCTCGGCCTGGGCGACCTGCTCCGTGGACGCATCGTCGTGGACGGCTTCGTCACCACCGACCCGATGCCGCCGCTGTACTTCGTGCTGCTCGCCCTGGCGCGACGAGCGCTTGGGCCGGGCATCTGGGCGGCCCGTTTCGTGGCGGCGGCGCTGGGCGTCGCGGTCGTGCCGCTCGGGTGGCTCGCCGGCCGCAGGGTCGCGGGGCGCGCGGCGGGCCTCGGCGCTGCGGTGTTCACGGCCATATCGCCCCTTCTCGTGTGGTACAGCCAGGAGCTGCGGCCCTACGCGCTGCTCGTCGCCGGGGTGATGGCGATGACGGCGATCGCCGCCGCGGGCACGCCGCCGGTTCGGCGCGCAATGCGCTGGTCGCTCGTGGTGGCATTGACGACGGCGCTCCATCCGTTCGCGCTCCTGGCAGCGGCCGCCCAGGCGCCCTTCGTGCTGCCCGCGGCATGGCGGGCGGCGGGGGCGCGCTTGCGCCTCGCCGTCGCGCTGCCCACCGCCGCGGCGCTCGCGATCGCGCTGCCGGGCGCCGTCAAGATCCTCTTCGGCCCGGCCCAGGTCGACTTCACTGCGGTGAGCGCCACGATGATCGCGTCGCAGGCGCTCGCCGCGTTCGCCGTCGGCGTGTCGCCGTCCCTCGGGCACCCGTGGCCGCGGATCGCGCCGATGGCCGTGCTGGCCGTGGCCGGCGCGCTGGCCGGCCTGGTCGATCGCCGCACGCGCCGTGGCGTCGGCATCGCCGTCGCCGGCTGCATCGGACCGCTCATCGCCCTCATCGGCCTGTCCGCGTTCAACCCGATCTACAACGGCCCGCGCCACGCGATGGCCGGGCTGCCCGCGTTTCTCGTCCTCGCGGCCGCCGCCATCCACCTACCCTTCTCGTTGGCAGCACGGCGAACATTGCGCGGCGCGAAGCGGCCGGGGCGTCCAGGGCGTCCAGGGCGCGCCGTGTTCATTCTGCCTATGGTTGCGATCACGGGGCTGGCCGTCGCGTCGCTCGCGGTCGCGTCCGGCCAGATCAACCGCCAATTCGGCTCGCTGGATTATGTCAAAGACGACATCCGCAGCCTCGTCGCCGACCTCGCCGTTCGGGTTCGCGGCGGCGACACGATCGTTCTGCACGACGCCCTGATCGGTTTCACGTTCGACGCTGAGGCGGCCGATCTCGGGGTCCATCTGCCGTGGCGCGCCGTGCCGCACTTCCCCACCGAGGCCAAGACGGCCGCGGACGAACGGCTGCTCGCGCTCGCGCCGAGCGGCGAGGGACGTCTATGGTTCGTCGATCGCCCCGAACCGCGCGGCGGCTTCAACCGCGACCACCTCGTCGGCGTCGCGGACGATCATTGGGCGCTGCTGGACCGACGCCAGTACCACCGCATGTGGTTGAAGGTTGGGCTGCGCGAGTACGGCGGCGTCGCCGCCCCAACCCCGTCCACCGACCGCGCCCCGATTGCCGAGTGGTCGAACGGCCTGCGCCTCGTCCAGCCATCGTCACCGCAGTCGCCCGCCGCGCCCGGCACCTCGCTCCGGATATTGACGCGTTGGCAGCACGCGGTGGATGGGGCTGCCGAGGCCGCGTGGGAGCTTGTCCTCACGCCGGACGACGGCCCGGCGATGCAGATCGCGACGGATCGGCTCGCACCGCTAGCGTCTGCGCCCACGCCGTCGTCCGGATCAGAGTCAGGCGACGGGTTGACTGCCGGGGCCGAGGATCACGAAGCGGCGTCGACGACGGCATCCGATTCGCCCGCAACGTTCGCGTCGTGGCTCGAGGCGATGCTGCCCGTCGATGCGCCGCAGGGGCCGGCCACGATCCGGCTGCGCCTCGTCGACAGCGGCGCCGGCGTTCCCGAGCGGGTCGACGCGGGCGCGGCCGACGCTGAGGAAGGCGACGATGCGCGTGCCGTGATCCTCGGGCACATGTTGATCTCCGCGCCGGAACTGTCGGCCCGCACGCTTCGTCGACTCCAGGTCCGCCGGGACGGCTGGACGTCCGCCCCGTGGCGGCTGGCAGGCGCCGATCCTGAGTGGCGGTTCGTGGCGCACACCGTCGTGCCCGCGACGGCAAAGCCGGCCGGCGCGATGGCGCTGAGCGTCACGTGGCAGCAAAACGTGGAGGTCGACAGGGGCAGGGCGAACACCACCGCCCGCGCCGCCCTGCGCCTCGTCGACGCGGCGGGCGTCGAGGTTGCGCGCGCCTCCGGCGTGCTCCCCATGGTTCGTGCGGGCGGGTTGGCGACGGCGTCCATCACGCTGGCCGTGCCGGCGGGGGCGAGCGGGCTGCTGCGCGTGCAGGCCGCGCTCGGCGCCGAGGGCGATGGCGCGCTCGATCGTCCGTTCGCGGTTCGCGGGCGCTGGGGGTGGTCGCGCTCGCAGTGGATCGACATCGGACTCACGGACGCGGTGAGCGAGCCGAGCAACACCGGTGCGTTCGCGGCGCCAGTCCACCGCGAGGGCTTGTCAGAGCGGCGGCCATCGGTTACGCTAGCCGCTCGCCGTGTCGCTCCCCCCCCAGAGCCGTCTGATCCGTGATGTTCGATCGTGTTCCGCTCGGCGGGTCGTCCGCCGCAACGCCCATCGCACCCCGCCCGCCGCGCGCGCGGCGGGTGATCGGCGTCGCGTTGACGCTGCTGGCGATCGCGGCCACCGTACGCGAGGCACGGGTGGCCGGCGCGCCGAGCAGACGCCTGGCGGTCGATCCGCCGCCGGCGCTGGCCGGCAGCTGGCACAGCGTCGCGAACGGCGATCGGGTCAAGCGCATCTATCGCGACGGCGACACGCTGTGGGTGGCCGCCCAGGCCGGCGGGCTGGTTCGATGGTCGATCTCGGCCGGCACGTACACCCAATACCTGCACCCGCAGTCGCCGCTGCCCGACAATACGGTGTACGACGTGGCCCCGGCCGTCGGCGGCGGCGTCTGGGCGGCGACCGGACGGGGGCTCGCGCGGTTCGTTCCCGAGCGCGACCAGTGGCAGGTCGTGACGCCCTCGACGTCGCCGGGCATGCCGGCGCGGGTCGTGACGGCGATAGCGCCGCTGGCGGACGGCACGTTGTGGGTCGGCTTCAGCCAGGAATGGGACGCGGACCGGGTGCACCCGGCGTCCTCGGACGGCAGCGTGCACGGCGCGTTTCGGCCGGGCGGTGTGGCCCGCTTCGACCCGTCGCGCAACACATGGTCGATGTCCGCGGTGGCCGAGATCGTCTTCGTGCCCGGCGAGGCGAGCGGCGACCACAAGTTTCGCACGCTGCCGAGCGACAACGTGACGGCCCTCGCCCTCGACTCGGCGGGCACGCTGTGGGTCGGGACGCGGCCGTACTACGCCTGGGACGCCACGGACTGCCATGACAGCGACTGCCTCAGCCGCTCGGACTACTGGATCCTCGTGGGCGGCGGGCTGGCGGCGCTACAAGGCGAGACGTGGCGGCGCTGGTATCCGACGAGCGAGACGGACACCTCGTGCTACGACCGAACGATCACATCGCTCGCGGCGGACGCGGACGAACGCCTTTGGGCGGGCACGCAAGGACACGGCGTCCTGCTCATGCGCGGGTTTTCGCAAGGCTGGTCGTGTTCGAGCGGCCAGGCGTACTACATCAAGCCCCGCGGTCGGCCCGACCCGGTCAACCCAGGCCTGCTCGGCAACGTCGTGCGCGCGGTGGCCGTCGAACCGGGCGGCGGTCGCATCTTCGTCAGCCAGGGCGAGGGAACGGACGCCGGCCTGGGCCTTTCGATCCTCGACCCGAAGGGCACCTACGACGATTCGCCCGGCTCCCCGATCGCCTTCAATTCGGACGACTTGTACACGTCGCTGACCCTCGGTCCGACCGCCGTGCGCGACCGCCTCGCGTCGGCGATCGACGTCTCGAACGGCCTCGTGGTCGGCACGATCGACGACCAAAACGGCGACGGCGACGGGCTTTTGCTCGGCGCGCCGAACCCGTCCGCGACGGGGCGGTACGATTGGCGCAACCTGCGCACGGCGGACCACGGCCTGCCCTCCAACCAGATCGCCGACATCGCGGACGACGCGGCCGGCGGCGCGACGTGGTTCGCGCTGAAGAACCGCGGCGTCGCGCGCTGGCTGCACGACGGGGACCAGTGGACGTGGTGGGGCGCGTACCAGGACGCCGGGCGTGTGGCCGTCACGGTCGTGGACGGCGTCGACGGGGCCAATCGGGTCGTCGTCGACATCGCGTCCCAGGCCGCGTTCGACCTGCGCTTCCCGGACGGCGAGCCGATCGTCCGGATCGGCGACGATGCGACGATCCATCGCGTGACCGCGTTCAGCGCGAACGGCGACGGCCAGAACGGGATGCTGACGCTCGCGCCGCCGCTCGACGCCGATGTCGCCGCAGGCGCGGGCGTGGTGCGGCTCGTGCGCGGTCCCGCGGGCGACCACGCGACCCAGATCGCGCTGCGCAACGGCTCCGAGCCGTGGGTGTCGGCGCTGCGCAACGACCGGCTGTACCAGCGGACCGGGACGCCGCCGACCTGCGACCGCTACCCGGACTGCTGGCAGGACGGCGGCGCATCCGGACTCGTCGACGGGCGCTGGCGCGTGTACGACCCGAGCAACAGCCCGCTGGCGTACCGTGAGGCGGTCGCCATCGAAGCGGATTCGACGGGCAAGGTCTGGATCGCCGTGGGCAACCTGGTCGCGACGGGCTTCGGCCTTGCGGTGCTCGACCCGGCATCCGGGACATGGCGCACTCACCAGGTGACGGCGGACTTCAACGCCGGCAACGGCGTCGCCGACCTGGCGGTCGATCCGGTGAACGGCTACGTCTGGACGGCGCACTATCCGGTCGAACGCAAGGTGTCGATCGGCCCGGGCCAGCCGGAGCAGATCGTCGTGGCCGGCGGCGGCGTCGCGCGCTGGGACGGCACGCGCTGGAAGTCGTGGACCAAGAAGGACAGCGGCTCGACGATGGCCACCTTCGGCGACTACGGTGTCTACAACGCGGTGACGATCGATCGCGGGCGCGATCGCGTCTGGGCCGGCGGCTGGGCGACGATCGGCAGCACGTTCCACTGGCCGCGGGGTGAGAACGTGCACGCCCAACTGGACGCCTGCCCGCTGGAGACGTGCCGGGCCAAGGATTGGACCGGCAAACGCTTTCTGGGCGATGGGCTCGTGAGCGCGCTGGACGTCGATGCGCTCGGGCGGCTATGGGTCGGCACCCATCGCTACCATCGGGGCGTCGTGCCGCCGATCGGCGGCGTGAAGCTGCTGGTCGGCGCCGCGTGGTACCGCATCGGTCCCGACGACAGCGCGCTCGGTTCGAACCAGATCTCGTCCATCGACGCGGGCGGTCCGTCCGTGTGGTTGGGCACTCTGCGCAACGGCGCCGCCGTCTACGACGAGGCGATCATCCCGACCGCGACGCCGACGCCGTTCATCCCCACCGCGGCGCCGACGCTGACGCCGACCGACACCCCGACCGCATCGTCCACGCCGAGCCCCACGATCGATGTGGACGCCACGGCGACGGAAACGCCCGTGACGACGCCATCGGTCACCCCCAACGCAACGCCGAGCGCGACGCGGACGGGAACGCTCGAACCGACGCCAGATCCACGGGCTAGCGCGTCGTCGACGGAAGGGACTCCCCAGGCCACGCCGACGGCCGGGACGCCGGTGAGCCGCTGCGGCCCGACCGGACGCTGTACGATCAGCCTGCCGTTCCTCGCGACGTACGCGCGGCGGCGCTAACGGATCGAGGCGGGCGTCGCCCCGCTCCCTACCCCTCGATCCCCATCATCCGCCCAAACTCCTCGGCCAGCTCGAAGGCCGCCCGCACGTTGCGTGGGTTGCGGGAATTGAGATATTCGACGTTGATCCCAAGCCGGTCGGCCGGGATGCCGATCTCGCTGGCGAAGGTCGACAACCGCTCCCAGACCAGCGTGAGCTGGGCGATGGAGGCCTCGACCATGCTCCGCGCGCCCCGCAGCGTGCGCTCGACGTCGTGCGGCACGTAGACGCCCAGGGCGCGGAGCGCGAAGTTGAGGTCGTCCTCTCCCACGAAGGGTGAAAAGGTCAGGAAGATTTTCGGGAACTGGTCCAGCGGGATCGTCCGGACCATGTCCAGGAGCAGACAGCTCATCCACTCGCCCTCGTACAACAGCTGCGTCGTGTAGAACTCGAGGTTGGATGTGGCGATTTTCTGCTGCAATCGCGCCAGCTCGTCGTGGCTGGCCGGGCGGGGCACGAACTCGCGCCGCCGGGTCGGGATGATGATGCCGCCGCAGTGGAAGCCGCGCTCACGGGCGATGACGGCCGCCGAGGCGACGTCGAGGGCGCTCGGACCGTACTGCTTCTGGGAGGCGTCGCCGCCCACGAGCACGACGTCGTGGACGCCCATCGCCTCGGCCTCATCCAGCCAAGCCTCAAACGGCGCGCGCTCCGTGGCGACGCTGACCCGATACAGACTCAACGGCTTGGCGGCCTGCGATTGCAGCCAGCGCGCGAACTCGAGGTTGCTTACCCGCTGCACGTTGCGGTTGAACTCGCCATCGTCCTGGATGTCGGGGACGGACAGAGCGTCGAACCGGGTGTAGGCGCGCAGGCAGTGCTCGAGGATCGCGAACGCCTTGTCCTCGTGCTTTCGGAGCGGCGGCGTCGCCTCCATGATCACGCGCGCGTCGCGCAGGTGGCTGTCCATCATCGGCATGCGCTGATGCGTTGGCGCCGTCGGCGTGCGGGACAGCCATCGGGCGACGACGCATCGCGCGTCGTATGCCAGGACGGGTTAACCCACATAGCGCACGAGCCGGTCGGGGGCGATGTCCCGCAGCCGCGGCAACGCCGCGTCCTTGTCGGACAGGATCGGCGCGGCGATCGGCCACGGGATCGCGAGGTCCGGATCGTCGAAGCGGATCCCGAACTCGCTGGCGGCATCGTACGGGCACGAGCACTTGTAGCTGAACAAGGCCGTCTCGCTCGTGACGACGAACCCGTGCGCGAACCCGGGCGGCAGCCAGAACTGGCGCATCGTTTCGCCGCTCAGCTCGACCGCCGTCCAACGGCCGAACATCGGCGAGCCATGACGTGCGTCGACGGCGACGTCCCACACCGTGCCCGCCAACACCGTGACCAGCTTGCCCTGCGGGCCTGGGTTCTGCATGTGCAGGCCGCGCAGCACGCCGCGCGACGACCGCGAGACGTTGTCCTGCGCAAACGCCATCGGCAGCCCGGCGCGGGCGTAGCGCTCCGCGTGCCACGCCTCGAAGAACAAGCCGCGCGCGTCGTTGAAGACGCGCGGCTCGAAGACGAGGACTCCCGGCAGGTCGGTAGGGATGGTGTTCACGGCCGGCGATTCTAGCGGCCTTGGCGTCGGACTCCTAGCCGCCGACGGCCGGCGCCGGCGGCGGAGCCGAGCCGATCGGCAGGCCGAGGACGTGCTCGATCGCCACGACGGACGGGCGGGGCGGGGAGACGCCGTCAGGAAACACGCTCGAAGGCGCGGCCATTGAACTGCCTTCACCGGGGTGCTGGATGCTCAGGAACAGCGTCCCGTCGTTCGGCGTGAACGAATGACCCGTCACCTCGGAGCCGGCGACGGAGCTGAAGAATCGCCGCACGCGGCCGCGCTCGGGCCCGTCGACCGGCACGCCGAACAGGCCGTCGTTGATGCCGAACGCGTCCGGTTGTCCGTCCGTGGCGATCCAGAGGTTGCCGGCGTGGTCGAACGCCAGGTTGTCGGGGCAGCTGATGCGCGAGATCCCGCCGTTGGCCGGGAATCCCGCGAAGTACGTCGACGGGTCGCCCGGCTCACCGCACACGATGAACAGGGACCAGCGGAACGAGCGGCCCGCGTGATCGCCGCCGTCTTCGTGCAGCTCGATGATGTGGCCGTGCTTGTTCAGGCTGCGCGGGTTCGCGGCGTCCGGGCGCGCAAAGCCGGGCGCGCCGCGCTGGGCGTTCTTGGTGAGCGCGATGAAGACCGTGCCGTCCAGCGCGATCTCGATGTCCTCAGGTCGATCCATCTTTGTCGCGCCGACCAGGTCGGCCGCCCGCAACGTGTTGATGCAGACCTCCGCTTGCGAGGTGAAGCCGTTCAGCCGCGTGAGCGGCCCCTGTCCGAACACCAGCGGCAGCCATGCGCCGCTGCCGTCGGCGTTGAATCGCGCCACGAACAGCGTGCCGTAGTCCAATAGGTCGCGGTTGCCGATCCGGTTGATCCGGTCGTAGCGGCCGCGCGTCACGAACTTGTAGACGTACTCGAACGCGGTGTCGTCGCCCGAGTAGAGGGCCACCTGGCCGCCCTTGCTCACGACGGAATTCGCCGCCTCGCGCCGCATGCGCCCGAGCGCCGTTCGCTTGCGGGGCACCCAGGTGGGATCGTACGGGTCCACTTCGACGACCCAGCCGAAGCGGTACGGTTCGCGCGGGTTCTGCTCGACGTCGAAGCGCGGGTCATGTCGTTCCCAGCCGAAGCGCGACGGGCCGGCGGGGACGCCGACGCGCATGTGGTTGACCAGGTCTTCGCTCGCCGGGAGCAGCTTGTCGCGGTTGCCGAACACGTCCTGGAAGTTCTCCTCGGCCGACAGCACGGTGCCCCACGGCGTGCGCCCGGCCGAGCAGTTCGCCAGCGTGCCGCGGACGGTCCGGCCGACGGGATCGGCCGCCGTGCGGAACAGAGTGTGCCCCACCGCGGGGCCACTGATCTGGCATGACGTCGTCGCCGAGATGCGCCGGTTCAGCGGGCTGTCGAGGACGATCCGCCAGTCGCCGCCCTTGCCACGCACGACCTCGACGATCGAGAGGCCGACGCACTCCTGTTGGATCGCCACCTGTTCGGCCGTAGGCGCGCCGTCGCGGTAGCCGGGGAACATCAGCTCGGGGTTCGTGTACTCGTGGTTTACGACCAACAGGCCGTGATCGGGCGTTTCGGACGGCCTGGGCAGCGGAAAATACCCGACGAAGTCGCAGTTGTAACCAAACTGGCGCGCCTGCGCGCCGGCGCTCTGGCGCCATGGATCGAACGGCGGCGCATCCGAAAATAGCGGATCGCCCCAGCGCAGGAGCACGGACAGCCGATGCCCGTCGGCGACGGCCATGACGTCCCCTTGCGTGCTCGCGACGTGTCCGAAGGCCATCCGGCTGCCCGCGTCGGCGATGCCGCTCTTGTGCACGCTCGGCAGGTAGATCGTCAGGCCGGCAAGCAGGCTGTCGCGCACGAACGCGCGGCGCGACCATCGGCGCGCGACGATCGCGTCGAACGTCTCGCCCACGCCGGCGCGGCTTGGCGGAGGCGTGTCCTGCGTTGGAGGTTCGGCGTCGGACAACGGGCACGTCCAATGGGTACGCGGCGACGGCATGTACCGGCGAGCCGCCGCGACCCATGTTAAGCTGGCGTTATGAGGCGGTCAATGCACCATGTTTCGGACGACTCTGGCTTGCCGCGGCGCCTTGCCGACCCGGCCGAAAGGGATACACTCATGCGGCGCCGGGCACTGCCTGGCGCATCCCATGTCCACCCGGCAGTGAGCGCCGATCCGCCGGACGCCCGAGGCCCGTCCTGCACCGTTCGAGGTGCGCCCTCGGTCGTCGCTCCGCCCGCACCAAGCGACAGGTAGCATGAGCCAGATCAGCTTCTTCGATCAGGTCAACCGGAACTTCGATCGCGCCGCGGCCCTCACGGATCACAGCGATACCCTTCTGTCCCTCATCAAGCAGTGCAACAGCATCTACCACACTACTTTTCCCCTGAAACGGGATGACGGCTCGATCGAGTCGATCCAGGCGTGGCGCGTCGAGCACAGCCATCACAAGCAGCCCACCAAGGGCGGCATCCGGTTCGCCATGTCCGTGAGCGAGGACGAGGTGATGGCGCTGGCCGCGCTGATGAGCTACAAGTGCGCGATCGTCGACGTGCCGTTCGGCGGTGCGAAGGGCGGGATCCGGATCAGCCGGCACAACTATTCGGAGTCGGAGCTCGAACGGATCACGCGGCGCTACACGTTCGAGCTCGTGAAGAAGAACTTCATCGGCCCGGGCGTCGACGTCCCCGCGCCGGATTACGGCACCGGCCCGAAGGAGATGTCGTGGATCGCCGACACGTACATGGCGATGCAGCCGGGCGAGCTGAACGGCCTCGGCTGCGTCACGGGCAAGCCGATCGC
Source organism: Ardenticatenales bacterium (assembly GCA_039931375.1). Taxonomy (GTDB): domain Bacteria; phylum Chloroflexota; class Anaerolineae; order Epilineales; family Epilineaceae; genus Avedoeria. The sequence goes on along the minus strand of JBDTSC010000003.1, from coordinate 28,379 downwards.
CCAAGGCGGGATCCGCGGCCGGACGGAGGCCACCGGGCGCGGCGTATTCTTTGGGATCCGCGAAGCGTGCGATCATCCGACGGACATGGCCCGCCTCGGCCTTGCCACGGGGCTGGCCGATAAGCGGGCGATCGTGCAGGGGCTCGGCAACGTCGGGTCGCACGCCGCGGCGTTCCTGGTCGACGGCGGCGCGACGATCGTCGCGGTCGCGGAGCGCGAGGGCGCGGTGCACAACCCGAACGGCCTCGACGTCGCCGCCTTGATCGCCCACCGTACGGCGACCGGTTCGGTGGAGCACTTCCCCGGCGCCACGTTCCTGCCCCGATCGCTCGACGCCCTCGAGCTGCCGTGTGAGATCCTCGTCCCGGCGGCGCTTGAGAATCAGATCACCGAGGAGAACGCGCCGCGCATCCTGGCGAAGATCATCGGTGAGGGAGCGAACGGCCCGACGACGTCGCGCGCGAGCGAAATGCTGGCTGAGCGGGGCGTGATGATCCTCCCGGACTCGTACTTGAACGCCGGCGGCGTCGTCGTGAGCTACTTCGAGTGGCTAAAGAACCTGTCGCACGTGCGGTTCGGACGCATGGAGCGGCGCTTCGAGGAGTCCGCGTACCGCGGCCTGCTGCAGGCCATGGAGACGATGACGGCCAAGAACTTCTCCGAGCTTGAGATCAAGGCGCTGGCCAAGGGCGCGTCCGAGGACGACATCGTCCAGTCCGGGCTCGAGGACACGATGATCGAAGCGTACCGCCAGATCCACGGTATTTTCGAGGAGCGCAGGGACTGCCCGGACCTGCGCACGGCCGCCTTCGTGAGCGCGATCGACAAGATCGCCCTGTGCTACTCGGAGCTTGGGATCTTCCCGTAAATCCGTAATCCCGTAGCGGAACGGGCCCGTCCAGCGGCCCTTCCCACCAGGCACAACGGACCCTCACGGTACGAAAGAACGAGGGGGCCGGCGAATCGCCGGCCCCCTCGTTTCTGCGTTCGTGCGCCGACCTACCGCTTGTAACGGTAGGCGAACGGCAGGTAGATCGTGCCAACGCCCGTGGCGGGCGGCGGCGTGGGCGTCGGCACCGGACCGACGCTCTCTCCGACCTCCGCCACGAGGATGTGGCGGTTCACCGTGTCCGTCTCGATCCGCACGCCGACGACGTCGCCCATCGACCAGTCCGCCCGCGGCGGTACGTCTGCCGCCGCGAAGCCGAAGCCGCCGCTCGTGTCTGAGCCGCGGTCGAACGCGATCGTCCGGCCGCTCCGCAGGCGCAGGTACAAGCGCACCTGGCGGTCGGGCGTTGTCGTGCCGCGGATCGCACTCGCGGCGCCGGGGCTCCAGTCGAAGTCGAGCTCGTCCACCGCGATGTCGGCGCTGTCGCCGCTGGCGTCGAGGTGCACGGTGTCGCCCGGCTCGATGCTCACCGCACCGGCCGCGCCCACCACCCGTACGTCGAACTGCCCGGAGCCATCCGCGATCGCGACCCCGCGGCCCTTCTCGCTGCCGTCGGCGGCCTTCACGACGATGGTCACGTCGGCGGCCGGGATCGCGCGCCCCGCGACACGATCGTGGTGGACATATACCTCGCCCTGGTTGCGGTACGCGTGCTTGTAGACGTAGTTGCCGTCCGCCGTGAACATCCCGATCTCGAAGCCGTCGCCCGGTTCGCGCAGGAAGTTCGGCAGCGGCGGGAACTGGAAGGTGCCGTCCGCCTGGCTGCGCACGGCCTGCACGCCGCCGCGCCCGAGGTTGAGGCAGCCGCCGGCCGGGAACGCGCGCATCACGATCGTCGTGGCGGGCGCCTTGCCCGTGACCTGGCCGGTCGTCCAGTCCACGCTCACGGTCAGCTCGGGCAGCGTGATCGACACGTCCTTCGCGCCAAGCTTGGCCTTGATGACCTGGCCGGCGGCGCTGTTCACGGTCTGGCCGCCCTTGGCCCACTCGAAGTCGAACTGCGACGTGTAGCCGGCGGCGCCGCCGGCGGACGCCAAGCTGGCGCCCCCCGCGTCCGCCAAGTCGGACGTCACGGCATCGCGCGGCGCGCCGACCAGGCCGCAGACGTGGCTGCCACCCTGCTGCGCGACCAGGATCGGCACGTAGCGCACCATCTGCACGCGGTGCCCGATCGGCACGCGGTAGATCGCCTGGGCGTACGTGCCGGGCTGGACGTTGTACGCCGGCCGCTGGAACGTCTGGGTCCACGTGCCGTCCGCGTTGATCGTCGGCTCCGCGTTCCGCTGGCCGCCGCCGCCCCCGCCGCCCGGCCCGCCGCCGCCGCCCGGACGGGCGATCGCATCGCCGACGTTCAGCTCAAGGTGGCCGCCGACGGTCGCCCGGCCGGAAACGCTCTCCGCCTGCTCGTCGAACGCCACGCTCAGCTCGGGGATCTCCATCTCGAGCGTCTCCGATGCGTCCGCACCCGCGGGCACCACGCGCACGATGTCGCCCTGCTTGAGCCGCAGCGGCGCACCGGACCCATCGGCTAGCGTGACGGTGAAGAGCGCCTGGATGTCCGTCTTGGCGCTGCCCGTGAAGATCGTCTGCCCGCCGGACAGGACCGTGATCGCCACATTGCTCGTCGGATGCCAGGAGCCGGCCAGGACGCCGGTGTCCAGGTTGAGGCGCAAGCCGGGCACGAAGATCTGGCTGTTGATCGTGTGCCCGCTCTCGTCCACCGAGAACGTAAGGCTGTCGTTGTGCTGTAGATCGAACGTACCGCTGAAGTCGTAGGTGAACGTGCCCGCGTTGTCCGCGGTCGTCTCCGCCCGGGCGTTGACACCGTTGATCAGCGGCCGGAAGACCGCGATCGAGACGACCCGGTTGGGCGCGGTCTCGCCGTTGATCACGTCGTCCGCGACGAATGCCACGCCGCGCAGCTCGGGCACGACCAGCGTGAACGCGTCGTCGCCGACCGTCGCCCGCAGCGTGTCCCCAGCGCGCACCATCACCGGCTGATCCGTCGTATCGACGAGGTTGGCGAACCAGTTGCCGCCGAACCCACCGCCGCCGCCGCCTTGGCCGAAGCCGCCGCCGCCGCCGCCACCGATGTTCGAATCCGCCGACGCCACGACGTTGCCGCTGGGGGTGTCGATCAGATCGACGTGCGCGGATCGGCCGGCCGGCCCATTGCCGGTGACGAACGACTGGTTGAGCTGCAACGTCATCCGCACGGCGGCCCAGTTCGTCACGAGCTCGTGTCCGCTGGCCAGCCGCACCGCGACCTCGCCGGCCATCGGGTCGTTCAGGTCCAGCACGCCGCTGAAGTCGACTCGGTACTGCCCTGAGGCGTTGGCGACAGCCGTACGACGTGTCACCTGGCCGTTCTGACCCCCTTGGCGGTACATCACGGTCACGGTCGATCCGGCCAGCGCGCTGCCGGAGACGGTGTCGGCCACTTTGTCCGTCATCGCGGTCAGATCGCTGACCGGGATGATGATCGGATCCCCATCGATGAACGTCACCTCGACGCGGTCGCCGACGACGATGCCGTTCTGGCCGCCGAACTGCAGGCTGAACGTCCCGGCGTTGTTCGAGCGATCCGACTGCGTGGCCTTCTCGACGCCAGCGCCAGACCGGAGCGTCACCGTTACCGGTACGCCCGGGTCGGCGACGCCGCTGACCACGCCGGTATGAACGCCGACGCGCACCTGATCGATCGCATTGACAGATAGCACGGACAAGCCCGGCACGATCTGCGCCGACACCTGGATGCGCCAGCCGGGGCCGATCGGATCCGTGCCCGACAACGTGGCGCTGAACGTCCCATCGCCCGCAGCCGTCGCCGTCGCCGGTGCGGTCGCGTCACCGTAGGGAGAGACGGCCACGATCGAGAGCACGGTGCCGGCCGGCGCATGTCCGACCACCTTGCGCTCGCCCTGCGACACCTGGTCGATCTTGACGTCGGGCACAACGCCGATCATGTTGCGGGTGCCGCCGGTCAGCGCGCTCGTCACGGTGACGCTGACCGTATCGCCGACGCGAAGGGCCTGCAGCCCGTTCGGTCCGCCGCCGCCGCCCCCGCCCCCGCCGCCCCCGCCGCCGCCGACCGCCCACGTCGTGCCGGGCCGGACGGTCGCGACCGCCGCCTGGCCACGCGACGCGCCGCCGGTACTGAACCGTACGTTCACGCGGTCACCCGGCGTGGCGGACCCGGTCACGTTGCGGGCGCCGATGCTCACGCTTGCCTCGAGCGCCGCGAAGCGGGCCGCGTAGCGGTTGCCGTCCGGGCCGCTGAACCACGCTTCGCCCGCATTTCCGGGCAACAGGTCCACGCCCCCAAAGCTCGCGCTGAACGAGCCGTCCGCGGCGGCCGTCACCGTGCTCGTCATCGCCCCTGTCACGCCGGGCCCTGCGTTGAGCACGACGTCGATCATCGCGCCCGCCGGCGCCTTGCCGACGATCTTGTCGCCGTCGATGTCGATGTCAGCCGACAGATCGGGGATCGTCGCCGTCAGCTCCTGACCACCCGCGGGCGTCAAAGCGATCGTGTAGCCCGAGTTGATGAACGCGCCCCGGCTGCCCATGCCGCCGCCGGGACCGCCGCCGCCGAAGAATTGAATGCGCACGTTGCCCTGCGCGTCCGACACGGCCGGCTGGCCCTGTCCACGCACCGTCGTGCCTTCGCGCAGTTGGGCGGTGACCGCGGTCGCCGGCGTCGTTCGCCATGTCAGCGCGTTGTCGTGCATGGCGGCCAGAATGGCGGTGGCCGGCTGAGGTGCCTGCAGCTGAACCATCGCCTTCACCGGCGTCGTCGGGGCGTGCCAAGGCGCCTGCGCTGCGCCGAGCAGGGCCAGCGCCAAGGCGGGGAGCAGCGTGCGCGACGCACGCTTCGCGGTGGGTGGGAGCATCACGAAGCCTCATTTCTGTTCAGGTGGAGCGGCGCCGACGCACGGCCGCGGTACATGACCTAGGCAGCCATAACTCCGCGCCAATCTCTCAAGCTAGCCGGCCATCGTGCGGAAGTGTAATAAATTCGTAAACCCGCAAGCAAGCTAGGCGCTATTTCCTGACGAATCGGACCAGGCTGACGCGACGACGAAGCTACAGTCTTGCCGCCCCACCGCGCCGGCCAGGCGTTCCGGCGCGGCGACGGCGCCTTGATGCAACCCGTTTCGACCGCCGCCGCGACCGCCAAGCCACGCCGCGACCGCGCCTGCGACGCGCGCCAGGCGGGCGTCGGAGACGTCGCCGTCCGCCGCCACGACCAGGTGCCCGTTCGGAGCGGCGCCGGCGCTGAGGATGACGAGCGCCGTCGGCGCTCCTTCGCGCACGCACTTCGCCACGAGGAGCAGCTGCGCCCGCGTCCAGCGGACGTCGTGCCCAAGGCACAGCACGCGGCCCGTCCGCACATCCGGCGCCTCGCCCGCGAGCGCGTTCAACAGCGATCGCGCGGCCAGGCGGGCGATCTCGCTCTCGAGATCGGCGACGCGATGTTCGGCCTGCGCCAACCGCTCGAGCCGCGCCGTGAGCGCCGCTTCGAGGCCATCGTCCGGCGCCCCGAGCCCGCGCCGCAGCCCGGACAGCCGCGCCTCGTCCGCCGCAAGGCGTCGGCGGACGCGCCCGCCGGCCACCCAATGCAGGCGAACACCGCCGCGCATTCGCTCTGTGCCGAGCAGCGCGATCCCTTCGATCTCGGCCGTGTTCGAAACGTGCGTGCCGCCGCACGTCGACACGTCGAGCCCGTCGATCGTGACAAGCCGCACGGGTCCGATGTGCCCTTCCGGCAGCCCACGCGAGCGAGCCCCATGGTGCGCGGCATCGTCCGTGGACACGAATGAGGCGCGGATCGCGCGCCCAGCGCGCAGCTCGGCGGCCAGGGCCTCGGCCAGGGACTCCAGCGCCGCCCCGCCGATCGCCGCGGTGTCCAGCTCGATGTCCGCCGTGTGGTCGCCCAGGTGGAACGCCGTCGTCGACCAACCAAAGCGGTCCGCGGCGACGGCGGTAAGAGCATGTTGGGCACTGTGCTGCTGCATGTGATCGAAGCGGCGCCTCCAATCCAGGGTCAGCCGGACCGTCGAACCCACCTCGGGGGACGCATCTGCGGCGGCCAGGTAGTGCCGCACGACGTGATCGACGCGCTGGACGTCGACGATCGGCCGGCCGTCCAGTGCGCCGTGGTCCGCCGGCTGTCCGCCGCCCTCCGGGTAGAGCACGGTGTCGGCGCACGCGACCCACCGACCGCGCGCATCACGACCCGTGTCGACGACCTGGGTGTCGATCTCGGTCTGGTACGCGTCGCGCGTGTAGGCCGCCGCGTCGGGATCGTCCATTTCGTTCTCCATTGCTGCTACGGCCGGGCCGATCAAACCGGGTACCCAGGGCCGGTGTTATACTGGCGACCATGGCCACAGACCAGTTCCCCGCGCCGGCCCGATGACGACTCCGCCGCGAGCGGACGGCGGATCACTGGATGCCGCCAAGCGCGCCGCCGGCGAGGCGGCCGCGGCGCTCGTGGTCTCCGGCATGCGGCTCGGCCTCGGCACCGGCTCGACGGCCGACTGGGCGACCCGCGCGATCGGGCGGCGGCTTGCGGACGGCGAGCTGAACGACATCGTCGCCGTGCCGTCGTCCGAGCGGACGACGACCCTCGCGCAGGCGGTCGGCATCCCGTTGGCCACGCTCGCCGAGCGTCCGGCGCTCGACCTGGCGATCGACGGCGCCGACGAGATCGACCCGTCGCTGGACCTGATCAAGGGCCTTGGCGCGGCGCTGCTGCGCGAGAAACTCGTCGCCCGCGCCGCGGCGCGGTTCGTCGTCGTCGCGGACCAGAGCAAGTGCGTGCAGCGGCTGGGCACGCGCGCCCCGCTGCCGGTAGCCGTGATCCCGTTCGCGTGGCAGACGCATCTGGCTGCCATGCGCGCCCTCGGCGCGGAGCCGACGCTTCGCACGGGCCCGGATGGCGAGGCGGTCGTCACGGACGACGGCCTGTTGCTCTTGGACTGCCGCTTCCCGGACGGCATCGCCGACGCGGCCGGCGTCGAGACGGCGCTCCGGGACCGGCCTGGCGTCGTCGCCACGGGGCTGTTCCTTGGGCTGGCCGATCTCGCCCTCATCGCCCAACCGGGCGGCGTGCGCGAGATGCGGCGGCGCCGTTGACGCGACCGCTCACCGTCGCGATCGACGTGAGCCCGGTGCGGCGCGCGACGGGCGGCGTCGGTCGATATGTCACGGACCTGATCGCCCATCTGCCCGATCGGTCGGCGGGCCGCCCATTGATCGTCCTGCCGTTGACGAACCGACCGGCGGCATGGGAGGCATGGCGTACGGCGGAGATGGACGCCGCTTCGGGCATCGGTATCCCGTGCGCTGCGGCGCCTCGCCCCGTCCTCCATCGGCCAACCATGCTCTGGTTGCAGGCCGAAGTCCCGGCACGCGTGCGGCCACCCGTACGCGTCGCCCACTACACCACCGGCCGCTCGGCGCTCGGGTCGCGCACGCCCAGCGTCGTCACGGTGCACGACGTATGGCTGCTCGATGCGCCCGAAGCGTTTCCGCTGCGCGAGCGCGTGCTGGCCGGCCTTTGGCTGCGCGCGTCGATCCCGAGGGCCGACCGCCTGATCTGCGTTTCGGAGTCGACCGCGACGGCGGTGCGGCGCCGATGGCCGCGCGCCGCCGCTCGGATCGCGGTCGTCCGGCCGGGCGTCGCAGACCGCTGGCGCACGGCGCCGCCCCCCCTGGAACCCATCGTCCGGGCGGCGGTCGGAGAGCGCTGGTGGCTCCACGTCGGGGGCTGCACCGCCCGCAAGCGCGTCGACGTGCTGGTCGAAGCGTTCGCGCTGGCCCTGCCGGCCCTGCCCGGCCCGCCGCCCGCGCTCGCCCTCGTCGGCCCGCCGGGCGATCGCGACGCGCAGGTGCGCGAGATCGCGTCACGACTCGGCGTGGCGGAGCGGGTGCGCTGGTTGGGCGAGATGGACGATGGCGCGCTGCACGCGCTGTACGCCGGCGCGGAGTTGACGGCCTGCGTCGGGCAGCACGAGGGCTTCGGGCTGACGGCGCTGGAGGCGCTGGCGTGCGGCTGTCCGGTCGTCCGATCCGACCGCGGCGGGCTGCCTGAAGCGGGGCAGAGCGGCGCACTCGTCGCCGATCCAGCGGACGCGCGAACGCTCGCCGCGCACCTCGTGACGATGGGCCGCGATCCACGGCTGCGGGCGGCCCTCAGCGACGCCGGCCGCCGTTCCGCCTGGTCCCGCACCGCCGAAGAGGCGTCCACCGCGACGGCGCGAATCTACGTCGCCGCCGCCGCTGGACACCGCGATGCGCTTGCGCTCGATGGCTGAACCTCGCACAATGCGCGGTGGTGCGGTTCGTTCGACCGCCTACGCCCCCTTCGTCATGCCCGTGGAGATGAAGCGCATGTCCGATGACGCCGCTGCCCTTCGCCGCTCGTTTCTGTCGTCCGGCCTGTCCGAAGCGCAGATCGCCTGGTTGGCCGGTCGGACCCAGCACCGCACGCTGAGCGCCGGCGAGGTGGTGTTCCAACATGGCGATCCGGGCAACGCGCTCTACATCGTGGAGGACGGCGAGGTGCGGATCACCGTCGAATCGCAGACCGGGCAGCCGTTGACGCTCGACACCGTCTACGCCGACGAGCCGTTCGGGGAGTTGGCGCTCATCGACGGCGAGCCGCGGAGCGCGACGGCGACGGCCGTCGCGGACACGAAGCTGCTCCGGTTGCACCGCGACGACTTCATGGAGTTGATCCACGGCGAGCGTTCCGCGCTGGACGCTGTGCTGCACACCCTGGCGGAGATGGTGCGGCGCATGAACGACAAGCTGTCGGACACGCGAAGTCCGGCCGGCAAGGTAGCCAAAGTGCTGCTGCAGTACGACCATCGGCACGGCGTGCCGGCCGAAGGCGGTGGCAGACTGATCAAGGCTGCGCTCAGCTACGAGGACATCGCCTCCATCGCGGTGCTGGAGAGCCCGTCCGTCGCGCAACGGATCATGGAGACCTACCAGCTGGAGCACGTCATCGAACGGGGCATTGAGTATTGGACGATCCTGCGAATCGACGTCCTGCGGGACGCTGTCGCCGGGCCGCTGCACCGCGGCGTCTGACCGAGATCAGCGCTGCGCAGACCGTCCGATCGCCTCGACCGCGAAGGCTTCCGCTCAAGCCCCACGACGCTGCCGCAGCCGGCGACATGCGCCACGTCCGAGAAACACGGTGTGTCGCGCATACGCCATCGGCCAGAGCGCCGACGAAGCCCAGCGCGGCTCGCGATCCACGAGCGCCGCGCGCGGCGGCCAGAGGATCCATCGCCAGACCGTTCGCCGCTCGCGGGCGTCGATCGGCCAGATCCGCGGCACCTCGAAGAACGAGCGGCGGGCCCCCGCCCCATGGCGGCCCACACAGTCGACGTCCACATCGTCCAGCCAGCGTCGTAACGCGGGACGCACGTGGCCGGCCAGCGTGGCCAGCACATCGTCGGGGATCGCCGCGCCCAGATCGCGCCGCGCCAGCGCCAACGCTGGCCAGACGAAGCGCGCGGCGCGGGCGTTGCCGGCGGAGCGCCGCACGGCCTGCCATTCGGCCGCGGTGAGCTGGGCGGCCAGGACCGCCGCATCGACCAGCGCCAACAGCCGCAGCCGACGGCCGAGCGCGTCCACCGTCGCGTGAGCGGCGACATGGATCATCATCGCCGCGCGGTCAGGCCACGGCTCGGCACAGGCATACGGCGGACCGCCAAGCCGCTCGCCGTCCATCGCGCCGACGTCGAGCCACACGCCGCGGAACGCATCGCCCCAGCGCGGATGAACCTCCATCGGGCGAGGGTTGTCCACATGCTCGCCGCGCGGATCGACGACCGCTTCGCCCGGGCGGCGGTAGACGATGTGCTTCCAGCTCTGTACTCCGCGCGCGTAGCCCAGCGAGGTGAGCGCGCGGTCCGCGGCCGCGAGCATCGCGCCGGGCACGAACACATCCGTGTCCGCCATCGGCCGGACGTCAGGGCTGCGGTAGGCGTTGTCGGCCAGCCACGCCCCCTTGATCGGTCGCCACGGCACGCCCTCGGCCGCGAGCGCCGACTGCGATCGGGCGCGGTCGTCCGAGAGCGCCAAAGCGCGCAACGCCACGCGCCGAGCGGTGTCGTCCAGGAGATCCGGGATGACCGCCGACACGCGGTCCGGCCCAACGCGGCGCCTGAGACTGGGCGCGATGAGGGCCGCGACCCCCTCCTGCTCGGCCCAGCGACCGAAAGCCTCGGCCGCCGCGCCCGTCCGACCTCCGAGGCGCTCGGCGACACGGCGAACCAAGGCGTCGTCCGGCAGGCCGAGGGCGGCGCCGACGGCAAGACGGCCGACGTCGCGGGCGAGCGCGAGCCGATCGGGCGGATCGAGCGCGGACGGGATGCTCGGCGGAGCGTTGAACGCGCTGGCGCTCATCCGCGTTCTACGTGGGCGGCGGACTGGTCGCAACGCGGCGGTCCACCGGGTTGGCGGAGCGACGGCGGCCCTGCTATCGTTTGGCGCGACGCGGTCCGCCCCGACCCGTTGTCCGCATCGCGGGCGAAGGAAGCCATGGGGCATGCAGAGCTTGCGCACGCGCGCCCCGCCGCCCCTATCAGGTGACCGGGGCGTGTTTCGTTTCGGATCGCGAGCAAGAGTAGGTGACCTGTGCGACCACCATCGGGTTGGACTAGCATCGTCCTGGTCGGGCTCATGCAGCTGTGCCTTGCCTGGTCGATCGAAAACGCGGGCTGGGTGTCGGGTCTCGCGATCCTCACGCCGGTCGTGATCGGCGGCGTGGTGATCGGCGCCGTGCTCTCGTCGTGGCGATGGATGCCGGTGCTCATCGCCCATGGGTGGAGCGCCGTCCTCGGCACGGTGTGCACATTCTACCTGGCGACAGGTCTGGTGGCGGGCTACGAGAGCACCCCGAGCGACTACGGCGCGTGGTCGCTCCTCGACCGACTGGCGTACGTGCGATCGACATACCTCGCCTGGCCCGCCGTCGCCCGCAGTGGGATGCCGCTGTCGAACGCCCAGCAAGACATGATGGCGCTGTTCTTCACGATCACGATGGCGCTCCTGCTCTGGCTGCTCGCGTACATCTGCACATGGTTCGCGGCCCGCTACATCAGTTGGTCGGGAGCCGTGCTGCCCAGCGGTTTCGCGCTCGTGTTCAGCCTGTATTCGGCGCACCTGTCGAACGACTCGGCGTACGTCGGTTTCTTCATGCTGTGCGCGTTCCTGCTGGCGGCGCGGACCCATCTGGCGCTGCGCAAGGAGCACTGGCAGGCAGAGCGCGTCCACCACAGCGCCGGCCTCGAGTTCGACTTCCTGCGCGACAGCCTTGTCCTGGCGTGCTTGGCCATCGCGTTCGCGTTCGTGCTCCCCGGCCGCATCCAGAGCGAGGTCCTGCGCAACCTGCCGACCACCTGGTCGGCCGCGACGTCGCGCGCGCGGGCGCTTTCCGGGCGGTACTTTCCGAACATCAACTACCCCGTGCGCGGCGAAGGGACCAGTTTCGGCGACGCCATGCCGCTGACGGGCAGCATCCAGCTGGGCAACGCGCCCGTGTTCGACGTCGCGCTGAGCGGGCAGTCCGCCGTGCCGGCGCGGTACTTCCGGATGGCAGTGTTCGACACCTGGGACGGCCAGAGCTGGCGCCGCAACGCGGACGATCGACACAACGCGGCGGCGTACGACGCGATCGGCGGCCCATGGCAGTCCGTCCTGCCGATCACCCAGACCGTGACGACGCTCAAGCCCAACATCAGCCAGCTCTACGCCCTCGGTTCTCCCGCCCGGTTCGACGTCGACACGTCCGTGGAAACGGCGGGTGACGGGGGGGACGTGCTCACGGTCGAGAGCCGGCAGCCGCTATCGCAGGGCCGCGGCTACGAGGTCGTCTCGAACGTCAGCGCGGCAAGCGTCGGCGAGCTGGACGGCGCGGAGCGCGGTGGGGACCCGGCGTGGGTGACAGCGCGATACCTCCAGCTGCCCGAAGCGCTGCCCGCGCGGGTGACGGACCTGGCGGCGACGATCGCCGGCGGCACGACAACCCGCTGGGACAAGGCGCACGCGATCGAGGGCTACCTACGCCGCGAGATGACCTACACGGAGTCGATCGCCGATCCGCCGCGCGGCCGGGACAAGGCGGACTGGTTCTTGTTCGACACGAAGGAAGGCTACTGCGACTACTACAGCACCGCCTTCGTCGTCCTGGCGCGCAGCCAGGGCGTTCCGACTCGGCTCGCCGCCGGGTATGCGGGCGGCGAACCTCTCGTCGGCGTCCAGGGCCGCCGCCTGCACGACTACGACGCCCACACCTGGCCCGAGGTGTTCTTTCCGGGCTACGGCTGGATCGAGTTCGAGCCGACGGCCAACGAACAGCCGCTCGACCGTCCGTCCACCGCCGACGACGCGCGGGCGCTGGCCGCCAAGCCGCCGCCCGCGTCGGATCAGTCCGCCGCACCGCCAAAGGACGCGCTGCCGCCGGAAGATGTGAAGCCGCCCGCCGCCGATCAGGTTCCGCCGCGGCGCGCGGACACCGTTGCGGTCGCCGTCGGGCTCGGCCGCTTCTGGCCGTGGCTGGCGTCCCTGCTCGGCATCGTCGGTGTCGTGTTGGCCGGCCGGTTCTGGTGGGCGCGTCCGATGGAAGGCCTGAGCGCGGCGGAGCGCTCGTTCGGCCGGCTCGTGCGGGTCGCCCGCTGGCTGGGCGTCGGTCCGCGCCATTCCGAGACCCCGAGCGAATACAGCCGCCGCCTGGCGCAGCAAATTCCCGACGCCGGCACGGAAATTTCCGCGATCACGGATGCGTACGTCGCGGAGCGATTTGGCCGCCGCACCTCGCACGCATTGTCCGAGCGGCTCGAGGCGGCGTGGCTGGCCGTCCGCCGGACCTGGCCGGCGACAGCCCGCCGAATCCTGTGCGAACGGATCGCGGCGCGTCGACGGGGCGCGAAGGGGGACGGGGACCTCAACGGGTAGCGGTGCGTCCACATCGTACGGCCCACATCTTGCTTGGCGGCGCTCGCCGCATATACTGCGGCCGCCGTCCGACCCCGCGTCGGCGGCGATCGGGACTGCAACCGGAGCGAACGATGAAGGTCGATTGGATGCGACGGCGCGAACGGTGGCTGGCGGGCGGCTGCGCCCTGCTGCTGATGGGCGTCTTCGCCGGATGCGCAAAAGGCTCGACGACGGATGGCGGCGCGGACGCGGACCAGAGCGCGGCAAGCCACGCCAGTTTGGGCGATGAGGGCGGGCCGACGGATCCGGCGGCGGGTGCGCCCGTCAAGAGCGGCGTCACCGGCGACGCGGATCGTTCGCCGATCGCACCGGCGGGTGCGCCTGAGTCCCCCGAACTGGCCGCTTCCGTGAACGGCCAGCCGGTCGCGCTCGCGGACTTCCAGAGCCAAGCGCTGGAGACGCAGCGCTACTTCGTGGACAAGGGCCTCGACCCGAACACGGACGCCGGCCAGCGACAGCTGCTCGCGCTGCGGCGTCAGGTGCTCAGCGAGATGATCAATCAGGCGCTCATCGAACAGGAAGCCGCCCGCAAGGGGATCACGGCGACGAACCAGGAGGTCGAGGCGAGCCTGGCCGGCTACCGCGAGCAGTCCGGCGGCACCGCCGACTTCGACGCCGCGCGCAACGAGGCCGGCGCGAGCGACGCGGACGTGTTCGCCATGGAGCGGCAGGCGATCGTCGGCCGGAAGTTCGTGGAGGACATCAGCCGCGATCTCCCGACCGCGGCCCCGTTCTACCACGCCCGGCACATCCTGTGCGCCACGGAAGCGGAGTGCACGGCCGCCCTGGCTCGCCTTGACGGCGGCGAGGACTTTGCGGCCGTGGCAGCGGCGGTGTCCAAGGACGAGGTGTCCGCCGCGCAAGGGGGCGATCTTGGCTGGGTGCCGATCATCAAGGGCTTTACGTACCTCCCGAGCGCCGACTTGCAGACCGTGATCGCCGGGCTGCAGGCGGGCCAGCGCTCGGCGGTCGTGAAGACGGACTACGGCTACCACATCGTCGAAGTCACCGAGGTCGATCCGGCGCGCGAGATCGACGCCGATCTCGGGTTCAAGCTGCGCGAGAAGCGGGTGCAGGATTGGCTGGCCGAGCAGCACCGGTCCGCGGACGTCATCATCTACATCACGGACCTCAAGGACGCCCTCGACATCGAGGGCTAAGACCAATCGAGGGCTACGACCGCCCGTCGATGCCGTGCGACCGAAGCGAACGTCGGCGGCGGATCGACCGCTCGCGGCGACGCGCCGGCATCGTCGGGAACCCCGAGGGAGTATCGCTTGGACATCCGCTGGTTGGCCGATGGCTGCATCGAACTGCGCGCCGCCGGATCCGTCGTCGTCGTCGATCCGCCGTTGGCGCCATCGCCGGCGCTGGCTGCGGTGATCGATCGCGCCGACGTCGTGGCGGTGAGCCGGCGCGCGTTGCGCGGCGATGATGCCTCGGATCGGCCATGGATCGATGGGCCGGGCGAATACGAGAAGGCCGGGGTGTTCGTGATCGGCGTGCGCACGCTGCCCGCGCGCCTTGGGCCGACCGACGAGTCAGAGCTTAACACCGCCTTCGTGTTCGGCGTGGACGACGTGGCGGTGTGCGTGCTCGGCGCGATCGGCCACGTGCCGGCGGAGTCGGAGCTCGACGCGCTCGGCCGCGTTGACGTTCTGGTCGTGCGGATCGGCGGTGAGGGGCGCCTAGCGCCGGCGAAGGCCGCCGAGGTCGTCGGCAAGCTCGCGCCGTCCGTCGTCATCCCGATCCACGGGGCCGACCACGGGGCCGACCACGGGGCCGAACCCATGGACCAGCCGCCCGCGGCGGAGGCGGAGGCGCTGGCGCACTTCCTGGCCGCGATGGGCATGCCCGACGCGGGCGCCGTGGACAGCTACCGCGTCGTGGCGGACCGCGACGCGGACGAGACGACGGTGGTGCTCCTGCGGCCGGTCCTCGCCTGAGCGCCTCGCGCAACGCCCCGCCGCAGCTCGTTCCACGGCGGGGCGGCCGGCCGCCGCTGGAAGCCGTGCTGCTGGATGCGGGCCAGACGCTGATCCGCGAGCGAACGCCGCCCGGCGAGGTGGCGGCGGCCGCCGCCGCACAGATCGGACTGGACGTGCCGCCGCAGGCGCTGGCGACCGCGATGGCCGCGGCCGCCGCGGACGTCGCATCGCGCTGGCACGTCGGAGACTACTGGCATCGCGAGGAATTCGTGCGCCGATTGTTCACCGAATCCTACGCGCACGCGCTACGGGCCGCCACGGCGGTCGGGGAAGGACAGACGCCAGCGGCGATGGCGGACACCGTTCGGATCCGCGCGCTGGCGGACGCGATCTACGCGCAGTACGGCGACGCGCGGCACTGGCGGATCTACGACGACGTGCCGGAGGTGATCGCCGCCCTGCGCGCGGCGCGCGTGCCGATCGGCGTGGTCTCGGACTGGGGGCACGGGCTGGAGGCGATCCTGCTCGACCTCGCGATCGGCGGCCAGATCGACACGTTGGTCGTGTCCTCCCGCCTTGGTCTGGCCAAGCCGGACGCGGCGCTGTTCCAGATGGCGATCGACCGCCTCGGCGTCGGGCCCGCGGGCACGGTGCACGTCGGCGACACGTACGTCAAGGACGTCGTCGGCGCCCGCGCGGCCGGGATCACGCCCGTGCTCATCGACCGCGATCGAAAGCATCCGCCGTTCGATTGCGTCGTGATCCACGATCTGCGCGAGCTGCGCGACTGGTTGGCGATCTAGTTCGACCGGCAGCGCAGCCGCTCGAAGACCTCCTCGAACGCGCCCGCCACCTCCGCAGCGTCCCCGGCGCGCACGACGATGCCGTCCGGACCCGCCGCCCGCGTTAGGAGCGCCACATCCGCGTCCGCACCGAGAGCGATCGCGGCAATCGTTGTGCCGTGCTCCCCGAGCGCCGCGGCGGCGGCGAGCACGTCGGCGTCCGGCGCGGAGGCGCGGCCGTCCGTCAGGAGGACGATCGCGGTCCGAGCGCCGGGCCGCCGGCCGCGCGTCAACAGGTCGTCCGCCGTCGCCAGCCCACGGTCCAATCGCGTGCCGGGGGCCGTGGTGATCGCGTCCATCGCGCGCGCGAGCGCGGCGACGTCCGTCGTCAGGCCGAGCGCGACGACGGCGTCCGTCGCGAAGGACACGAGGCCCGCCCGCGCGCCGTGCGCGCCAAGGCGGCCGGCGAACGTGAGCGCGGCGGCCTTGGCCGCGTCCAGCTTCGTCCCGGGCAGAGGCGTGGCCGGCTCGTCCATGCTGCTCGACGCATCGAGGACGAGGACGATGTCCGCCTCCGGCGGGCGGACGCACGCGCCGCGGATCGCGATCGGCAGGTAGGCGCGGTGCGCGAGCGAGGCGCGGTCCCATACTTTGACGGACGGCACCGGAAAGATCAGCGCCTGGTCACGACCGACGCCGTCGCGGCCGACCAACCGGGCGGCGACGTTGGTCGGCCGCAGCCCGACGACGGCCGGCCGGACCGCGTAGCGGAGCGTCAAGGTGGCGGTAAGCGGAACGGCCGGAATGCGCCAGTGCAGCGTACGGGACGGCGGATCGTACTCGGCGTCCGGGACGGCGGATCCGTCCAGGTACGCCATGTCTGCTGGCAGCGTATCCGTGACGATCGCCGTGGCCAACAGATCGGAGCTCGAACGCTCGCCGGCGAGCGTCGCGGCGAGCAGGGCGGCGGCCGCGGCGTCCGGATCGACGAAGACGTGTCCCGCGCCGACGAGGCCGGCCAGCGCCCGGGTCTGACCGTAGTCGTATGAGCTCCGCGGGATCGCGAGCGCGTACAGCGCGACGTTGCGATCCGCCAGAGAGCGCGCGACGGCCTGCGGGTAGTCCTTCAGCTCACCATCCGTGACGATGAGAACCGCCTGTCGCGCCGCAAGCCCATCGGTGTCGCGCAGCACCTGATCGGCCGCCGCGAGCCCCCCCGCCAACCGCGTGTCGCCGAGCGGCGAGAGCGCGGCGATGCGCTGCGCAAGGCCGCCGATGTCGCTCGTCCAAGGTTCGACGACAAGCCCGTCGTCCGCGTACGCGACGACTGCGGCGCGCGTCTCAGCCGCGTTCAGCGCGCCGAGGACGGCCACGACCGCCGACGCCGCGCGGTCGAGCGCGCCCTCCCAGCTCATCGAGCGCGACGTGTCGACGACGAGCACGAGGTCGGTCGTGTCGCGTGCCGGCGGGCAGGTGCCCGCGACGCGGAGTGTGATCGTCACCGGATCGCCCAGCCGCACCTCCGCGGGCGCGGCGGACTTGTCCGGTTCGACAAGGCATGCGCCGGGAAGGACGTGGGGCGATGGCGCGGCTTCATCCGGCGCGAAGACCCAGACGCCGCCCTCCTCGACCGTTCGTCCGGCGCCGGGATCGTCGATCGCCACGGGCGGTCCGCGCAGGAACGAGACGCCCACGCGGCCGTCCGGCAGCGGGCTGATATCGGTCGCGCCGAACGGCGCCGGCAGGCGCCAGCGCGCCACCAGGACGCCATCCGCATAGCGCAGGCCCCAGCCGTTCCGTCCGAGGATCAACACGTCGTCCGCCGCGCCCTCGACGGTGGCCGGCGCGATGGCCAGCGGCGCGTCGTCCACGTCGAACGCATCGATTCGCCGGCCGTCCAGCGAGGCGACCACGACGCGGCGGCTCCCGCCGTACGCCAGATAGACCTGGTCGTTCGCCATCGCCAGGTCCGTCGGAACGTCGCGGCCGAAGGAACGGACGGACCACGCGGTCGCGGCGGCGGACGGATCGGCGAGGGCGCCCGTCAGCGGAACGAGGATCACGAGGCCCCGCCCTTGGTCGAGGATCGCCAGCCGTCCGTCCCGCGCGTCGATCGCCGCCAGCCGCGGACGGGCGGCGTCCGCTCCGGCATCGGGAACGCCGCCGGGCGCCGCCACGCTGCCCAACCAGAGCTGCCAGGCGGGCAGGCGGTCATCCGCCGCGCGCCACGCCGTCACGATCTCCGGACCGCCCTCGAACACCCAGTCCCCCACGGACGCTACGTCCCGCGCCCAGTTCGCGGTCGAGCCGGGTTCGGTGAACGCGAGGTCGTCGCCGCACACGCCGCGCTGATCGACCAGCCGGCCGTCCGCGCGCAGTTGAACGATGCTCTGCGGTTCCGGCGCCACCTCCCCGTTCGCTTCAATGCGCACCGGCGCCCGGCCCGGCGTGTCCAGGGGCTGGAAGCGCGCGCCGAGCACGCGAAGCGTCCTGCCGGCGGCCAGGCGCAACGGCGCGAACGGCCCGGCGAGCGCAGGACGATCCAGCTCGCCGTGCAGGGCGATCGGTCCGTCGGCGGACCCCGGGCCCAGCTCGACGATCCCCTGGAACCAGCAATGATCGAGCGCGGCGGCAAGAGAGCCCTCCGAATCGACCGTCAGCGCGAGGAGGCGGTGGCGATAGGGCACGTACAGCGCGCCCGACGGTGCGGACCAGATCGGCTCGGCGCGCCCGAGCTCGAACACCTCGTCTGCACGCGCGACGTACACGCTCCGCCCGGCCGCGACATCGTCCGCGCCGTCGAACGGCGTGGCGTCCAGGTAGCGCAGCGCCGCATCATATCGAACGACGCCCTCCACCGGCACCGCGTCGTGGGTGCGCGCGGGCAGCATTCCGGATCGCACTCCGGACAGCAGCCCGGACAGCATCCCGGACGGACGCGGGGTCGGCTCGGGCGCGCCAGGCGGTGCGCCCGGATAGGGCAGCCAGTTCACGACGTACACCGTGCCGTCCGGGGCGACGTCGACCGCGATGGCGAGATCCAGCTCCGGCCCTTCGATCGTGCCCGCGTGCACGCCGTCCAGGGTGTAGACATCGAGGCCGCCCGGCGCGCGGAACGGGACGACGCGCGACGGCGTCGGCGGCACGCGCGGCTCCGATCGCGCCAAGATGAGCCGCCCGTCGCGCAAGAAGGCCAGATCGCGATACGCGACGGGCACGCTGAACCCGCCCGTTCGCCGACCATCGGGCGCGTAGTGCGCTACGTCCGTCCGGCGCGTTCCGCTCTGGCCCGTGCAAATGGCCATCACGGCCACGCCATCCCCCGCCGGGCGCACCGCAAGGCGGCGCGGTATGCATTGCTCGGCGCCGACGTCGCCTGGGCCTCCTTCGCCGCCGCTCACGGCGGCAAGCGGCCACACCGCACGCGGCTGCCCGTCCGACCGGATGCGGTGCACGGCGGATTGGACGGCGTCCAATACCCACCGGTCGCCGTCCGGGCCGTGGGCGATGTCCATCGCGTAGGCGAACCAGCCGGCGCGCAGCTGCCACGGCTCGTTCGACCACGTCGCGACGTGGCGGTACGAGCCGCCAATTGTCGGCGGGGCGGCCGAGCGGCCGGCAGCGGGGCGCGGAGCCGCCGCCGCGATCAGGATCGCGGCGGCGGCGGCGAGGGCGCGGCGCCCGGCCACTACTCCGCGCCGCGCTCCGCGAGCGGGAAGAACGCGCGCCGCACCGGCGCGGCCGGCGTGGTGGCCTGCGCCACCGCCGTCGGCGGGCTCGTGGACGTGGGCGCGAGCGTCGGCATGACGGGCGTTAGCGTCGGCACGCCAGGCGTCTGCGGGCAGACGTTCGCCAACGGAACGAACATGCCGCCCAGGGAAACGTACGCACCGATCACGTCGCCGCCGAGCGGCAGCGCGCGGTAGCCGCCGGGTTCGGCGACGGCGCGCAGCACGCCGTGCTGGACGATCGGCCCGATGCCGATCGTGTAATGGTGGAAACCCTTCGCGCGAAGGCTCTTGGCGTGCTCGGTCGCGCGGAGCGGCGAGGGCATCATCGGTCCGTCCGTCACCGACACCGTGATCTTCACCGTGTCCGGGCGGGAGCGGCTGCTGGCCAACTCGCGGCGCACCTCCTGGAAGCCGAGGTCGAGCCGCGCCGCCTGGTCCTGCATCGCCACGCGCCGGACGCCGTCGACGACGGCGGCGTGGTCGTGGGTCAACGTCTGGTAGATCGTCGCGATGCTGCCGAAGCCGATGACGGCCGCCGTGTCCTGATTCATGTCCATCATGTCGAGCACGCGGCTCACGCCTTGGGCGATCGCCTCCTTCGAGTCGAGACCGGACAGCGACGCGCCCAGGAGGCACGTGCTGTCGTCGATCAGGAAGTACACCTCCATCGGCCGGCGCGGGCAGCCGCCCGGCACGATGACGCTCGGCACCGGGAACAGCACGCTGCCCCGCAGCCCCTTGCGGTCCACGAAGTCACCCGTGGCGATCACGTTTGTCGGGTGCTCGCCCTGTTCGAGCGGTTCGACCAGATAGCTCAGACCGGGGGCCGGGATGTCGCCGGCCAGGCGCCACGTCAAAACCGTGCGGCCGGATCCGGGCTCGATCGATTCGTCCGCCGCGGGCTGCGCCGATCCGGCGACGTAGCGCATGTTGTCCGGCACGACGTCGCGCACGGTGAGCTGAACGACCGCGTTTTGCTGCAGCTGGCCGGCCAGGGAGGTGTAGAGGCCGACGAGATCCGCGGGGTTCG
Organism: Ardenticatenales bacterium; assembly: GCA_039931375.1. Classification (GTDB taxonomy): domain Bacteria; phylum Chloroflexota; class Anaerolineae; order Epilineales; family Epilineaceae; genus Avedoeria. Next base: position 7,938 of record JBDTSC010000003.1, on the reverse strand, counting down.
GCACGTTGAAATACAGGGCGCTCGAGCTCGCGGCCGGCAGCAGGTCCGGGTCGCACGCACCGCCGGCGCAGACCGTAACCACCGTGATCCCGACGTCCTTAGCCCGCTGGGCGGCGACCGGGATCGGATCGGCTGGCACGGTGTTCTTCCCGTCCGTCAGTACGATCATCGCGTGGGTGATGCTCGGCCGGCCCGCCGCGATCAGGTGGTCCGCGGCGACGGAGATCGCCTGCGACACGTTGGTGAGGCCGCTCGTGGCGTTCACGTCCAGCTCCGTGCGTACGCGCGCGCGATCCTCCGTCAACGCGACCGCGACGCCGGCGTCCTGGTTGAACTTGACCAGGCCGACACGTGAGCCGTCCGTCATCGCGTTCACGAACGCGATGCCCGCCGCCTTCGCGTTCTGGATCTTGCCGTTGTCGCCCATGGAGGCGGACACGTCGAGCACCATCATCACATCGATCGGCGCCGCCTCCGCTGGGCAGGCGGACGTCAACGTCAGCGTGACGCGAGTCGTCTGGCCGAGCTCGAGGACCGTCGGGGACGCCCACTTGTCGACCGCGGCGGCGCACTGGCTCGTGGCGCTGTCCTGGGCGCTCGCCGGGCCGCGCAGCGCCACCCCGCCGAGCACGCCCAGGGCCATGAGGAGCGCGCTGGCGCCGACCGCCGAGAGCACGCGCGAGGTCGGCATCCGCTTGACACTGCTCATTCGTGACTCCATCCGCTGTCAGCCGTTCGTGGCGTCGTCGCCGCTTGCGACATCGCGATTCGATTCGATCGATCCCTGGACGACGTCGCTTGGATTCTGGCCGGCGCCGCCCGCAGTGCGCTCCGGCGCCGTGGACTCTAGCGAGCGCCGGCCGAAGATCGTGACCTCGTCGTGGGCATAAACCTGCACCAAGTCGGGCTGCAGGAGCAAACGCTCCTTCGAAAAGCCGCGTTCCGGGCGATGAAGCGCCCCGATATAGACGTAGTCGGCGCCCGCGTCCGCCATGGTGGCCGTGAGCTCGCCCGCGCTCAAGGCATCCCCGAGGGCAACGCGCTCGCACAGCGCCGTGATCGTCCGCACGTCCGCCGGGTCGCCGTAGGTGTACAGCGCGGCCGGCACGTTCGTCTGTCGCTCGGCCAGGAGCGGCAGCCAGTAGCCGCCGTCGATGCCGCGGTACGTGCCGAACTGCCAATGCTGCGTGCCGACCAGGAATCGCGCATCGCCGGGCGTGTTCACCCGCACCCACGCCATCGCCTCGATGTCCGCCGGCGCCAGCAGGACGGTGTCCGGGTTCACGACGGCTGAGCGAGCCGCGACGCCGGGACGATCACCGAACGCCACGCCGACGCCCAGCACCGCCACCGCCCCCAGCGCAACAACCCACGGCACGCGCCCGCGGCCCCGCGCGTACCGCTCGCCCAGCGCGGCGCAGCGCTCGACGAACAGGGCCACCCCGATCGCGACCGGGATGAACAGGCTGATCAGCAGGGCGGACGGCGGCAGCATCCACGTCCGGGGCAAGCCGACGAGCGGCGGGCTGACGGCGAGCACCGCCAGCGCAAGCCACGCGCCGAGAGCGAGCGCCGCCGGCCGCCTAAGCGCCATCGCCCAGACCACGCCCACGGCCGCGAGACCGAGCCAGAAGGCGTTCTGGTCGATCGTCAGCTGCCAGGCTTCTACCGTTTCGATGCCGCTTGGACCGAGGTACCAACCTTCGGCGGCGGCGCGGAGGTGGCGGATGCCGGGCAGGAGATGAAAGAACAGCCACGGGCTGACGAGCGCCACCGCAAGGACGGCGGTCGCGGCCAGCCGGGCGAACGCCGCGCGGACGGCCATGCGGTTGTCCGGGTTCCACGCCGCACCCGCCAGCCAGCCGCACAGCACGAGCGCACCGATCGCGTAGAACACCATCACGCGATAGTGAACGAGCAGCAATCCCGCCGCGGCGATCGCGGCCGCCGCGACGCGCAGGACGGCCCTGGGCCCAAGCGGCGCGTCGATGTCCTGAAGGATCGATTCGGCCAGTGTCCGTTCGGCCGGCTCCGGCCGAACCGCGTCCACGAGCAGCATAAGCGCCACGGGCAGGACGACCAGGCCGGTCAGCTGGGTCTCGCGGCCCCAGCTCACGAAGTAGGCCGGAAAGAAATAGAGGCCTGTCGGCAGGGCCGCGGCCCAGACAGAAGCGGCTGGCGAGACGCCGAGCCGGCGGGCCAGGTACCACGTCGAGAGGCTGGCGCCGGCGTTCAGCGCCTGGCCGAGCCAGAGCACGGCCAGCCGCGCCGGCGCCATCGCGACGACGGCGATGGCGGCCGCGAGCGCGTGAAAACCAAAGTGGTAGTAGAAGCCGTCGACCGCAAGGTATGGACGATACCCGTCCGGGATGCCGCCGTGGTCGATGAACAGCTGGGTCATCAACGTGTGATGGTACCCGTCCACCCACGGCGCGGCGACGAGGTCGACCGCCTGGCTGGCCCGCAGCGCGATCGCCATCGCCAGCACGATCAAGAGCGCGATGGCGGCTGCGATCCGCTCGCTCCCGCCGTCCGTGCGCCGTCGCTGCCAGAGCCGCGCGCCCCAGATCAGCGTGACCGCGCCGCAAGCGGCCAGCGCGAACAGTAGCCCGCCGCGCGTCCAGCCCGCGGCGGCCGTCGACCACCAAAGCGTCGCCAGCGGCACGACCGCTACGCTGAGGCCGAGGGCGAGCGCAAGGCGGCCGAGGCCGCGCGACGGATGCCGCACCAGCGTGAGCACAGCCGATCCCGGCACCGTCAACCATACCGCCACCGCCACCGCCAGACGCGCATAGCCGACGGGATCGACGGTCAGCGGGTGCATCGCGCGGCGCGGGCGTGGTCGGGAGCGGATCGGGTGGGGATGCGAGCGGCGGCGGACGTCGGCACCTCAGGCCTGCGCGCCGGCCAGCCGGTGCTGCATGCCGTGTCGCACGAGGATCACGATCGACGCGACGATGACGGAGGCCACGCCGAGGATCTGCGCGACGGGCACCCCACCCGCCGTCCAGGCGTCCGGACGCTGCAGCTCGACAACGTAGCGGCCGAGCGGATACAAGATCAGGTAGATCAACGCCAGGTCGCCCTTGCGCAGCCGGTCCGACCACCGGTCGGCGATGTACATGAGGATGAAGAACGCCAGCAGGTTCAGCAGCGACTCGTAGAGGAACGTCGGATGAAAGCGCACCTCGGGCGGCAGCCCCTGGAACTGGGGCAGCCGATTCTCAGGGCTGATCGGCGTGCCCCACGGCAGACGGGTCGGCGTCCCGTACAGCTCCTGGTTGAACCAATTCCCCCAGCGGCCGATCGCCTGTCCGAGCGGCGCGCCGAGGGCGGCGAGGTCGCACCACTGGGCGAAGGATAGGTGCATGAAGCGGGTATACAGCCACAGTCCGAGCAATCCACCGGCGATCGCGCCGTAGATTCCAAGGCCGCGCAGGCCGCTGCTCAGGAAGTTGATGATCGAAAGTGGATGGTCGAAGTACTCTTTGCGTACCGCCGGGTCGACGTTGGCCGGCAGCGAGAACACGTGGTAGAGCCGCGCGCCCAGCAACCCGAGGATCATCATGACGATGAGCGCGTTCCAGACGTGATCCGGGTTCAACCCGCGCTTCTTGGCGGCGCGATCCGCCACGTACGCGCCGGCCAGCGTGCCGAGCGTGATCATGATCCCGTACCAGAATACCTCGCGCTGAAAGCCAAACAGTCGGATGGTAAAGGCGACGGGATCGGGCGGCATCGGCATGGTCGTCTCCTAGCGGAAGGCGGGGTAGGGCGGACGAGCGGCGGACGAGCGACGGCCCGACTGCGGGCCGTCGACGGACTAGGGCGCGGCGGCGGTCGGCGCCGCGGCGGACGCCGCGGCGGCGGCGCCCGGTGGCGGCGGGGCGGCGGCGTTCGGCACGTACGTGCGCAGGATCTCGCGGACACGGCCATCGTCAGCGGCCCAGCTGCCCTCCTCGACGCTCACGTTCACCATGGAAAAGGTCGTGCCGTCGATCTGGAACAGCGCCAGGCTGTGCATCGGCACACCGCTGGACCGCGTGTACTGGATCTCGATGCGCAGCGCCTCGCCCTTGCGCTCCATGACGGTCTCGCGGTTCACCTCGCGATAGCCGGGCTGGTCCATCCAGCCGGTCACCTCGCGGAGCACCTGGTTGATCGTCACGCCAAGGCCGCTCGGCTTGCGCCCGCTGTCCCACTGCGTCACGCTCAGGAGCGCATCGCCGCCGCCGGGGGCCAGGAACACGGTGCCGACCTTGAGGAACGGGTTCTTGTCCGGATCGAGCGGCTGGCGGCTCTCCGTCCAGCCATCCGGCACCTCGATCTTGAACAGTCCACCCGGATCGTCGAACAACGCGCTGGCGCCGATCGTCACGGGCACCGGCGCCAGCTGAGCAGGCGCGGGGGCGGGCACGGTCATCTCAAAGGTGGTCGCGCCGGCGCTCTGCGGGGCGGAAGGGGTGACGGTCGGCGGGTCGATGGCGCGACATGCGCCGAGCAGCATGCTCGGCGCCAGCAGGAGAGGTGCGCATCGAGCGCGCACGCGCGGACCGGGCATCTTTCGACTCCGCTCGACGGGATCCGGTCTTCGTCAGGGCCGGTGGAGGTATGAGCGCCGGCGTGCGGCAGAACGATACCGCGGGGCTGAACGCGTCGGCATGGCCCGCTCGTAGGGCAGCGGGGGCGAGCATAGCAGAACCGGGCATTTCGGGGAAGGTCTTGCGCGTCCGCGCGGGCCCGCACCACCGAACATCGTCGTCGATCGGTCGGCGCACCGACATCGCGCCTACGGCGCGCCGCCGCCGACCGCCGCGAGCGCGTTCGCTGGTGCCTCGTACAACGGGTTGAGGTCGCTCGCCCCCCGCCACGCGGCGATCGCGCCTGGCCGATCGCCGTCCGCGTCGCGGGCGCGGCCGAGCCAGTACCAGGACTCCTCGAGGTCAGCGGCGTTTTTCAGGTTCGCGTCCGCCAGCGCCTTCACGTCCGACCAGCGGCCGACGCTCGCGTACGCCTCGAACGGCGCGAACTGGTACCACAGCATCCGCCACGGCAACCCGATGGCCCGCGCGCGGTCAAACGCCGTCGCCGCCCCGGCGCTGTCGCCGCTGCCTTGAAGGCTCGTCCCGAGGTTGAACCAGCCGAAGGCGTCCGCGTTCCGCGCGATCTCCTCGGACGCCGTCGCCGCGGCGCGAATCCACATCGCGGCCCCGCCGTCGCCGACGATGGCCACGACGTCGGGCGCCACCTGCGGCGGATGGACGACCAGCAGCGCCCGGTCGAACGCCCGCCAGTCCGCGTCGAAGCGATCGAACGGCTCGGTGATCGCCGGTCCGAGATAGCTGTCCGAGAGCGTCAGCGTGCGCCGCTCCGCGTCAAAGCCCGTCACAAGCCGATAGTGGCCCATCTCATCGCCCGGCTCCGGCTCGAACCACGTCTCGACGATCACCGGCCAGCCCGAGCGCACGAGCGCCATCAGCGCGTCGATCCGGCCGCCGTAGCGCAGCGTCGTGGCCGCGCCGCGTTCGGCGGCGTACCGCGCCAGCTCGTCCAGGCTCACGTTCTTGTCGTTCGGATTCGGCTTCAGCCGCACGGCCGCCTGCGCCTGCCCTTCGTCGAGGCCCAGCACGCTCAGCGCCATGCTGATCGTCGCCGGCCCGCAGTTGTTCCATGTCTGGTATGCGTGCGTGACCCCCGACAGTTGGGCGGTGCCGGTGATCGACGTCGGGATCGGCCCGGGCGTCGGAAGCGGCGTCGACGGCGATGTGGGCGGGTCCGTTGCCGGCCGATGCATTGTGGCGGCCGGCTGCGCGCCCGGCTGCGCGCCCGGCGGCACGGCGGACGAAGGAGGCTCGGCCGGGCCCGGCGGGCGGGGCGTGGGAAGGGCGACGGGCGTTGCCGGACGGCGCACCAGCGCCGCCAGACGGTACGGCACCGCCTGTACGCGCGCCGGAAGGTATGGGTACGCCGCGCGCCAAGCGCGCGTCCCGGTCCCGGATGCCGCCAGGACCCCGACCACCACGAGCGCCGCGCCGCTCGCGAAGATCCAGCGCCGCCGCGTCACGCGCGGACCTCGGCGGCCATCGGATCGTCGCTCGGTCCGGCTTGGCCGAGGGCCGTCGCGTCGCTGAGCGCCGCCCGCGGCGCCCGGCGCCACACGTCGATCGCCCGCGCGATCGCCGTCGCCCACGAACCGACCGCGATGATGATCACGGCCGGTAGCAGCCATCCGCTGAGCAGCCCGGCAATCAGGACGATGACCCGCTCGAACCGCCCGAACCACCCGACCTTGGTGTCGACGCCGATGCCGGCGCCTCTCGCCCGCACGTACGAGACGAGCAGCGAGCCGGCCAGCATAACGCACGCCCAGATCGCCAGCGGCCACTGGCCGATCAGGTAGGCGCGCAGCACCAGCCCGCAACAGATCAGCGACTCCGAGACGCGGTCGACAACGCTGTCCAGGAACGCGCCGAACGGCGACGTGCGGCCCGTCGCCCGCGCCAGCGCGCCGTCGAGGGAGTCGAACGCGCCCGCCAGCGCGAGGGCGACGCCGGCGGGCCACGCGGCGGTGTGGCGGGCGAGCAGCCAGACGACGGGCGCGTGCAGCCATACGCCGGCGAACGTCAGCGTGTTCGGCTCAACGCCCCATCGCGCCAGGGCATCGACGATCAAGGCGAGGCGCGGCTGGAGAGCGCGGCGGGCGAACGGCGTCCACATCGCCGCGCTCAGCGGGTGGCGCCGGCGCCGGCGGATCGGTCGACGGGCTCGCCGATCTGGTGCCGCATCCAGGCGTCGATGAACAGGTCGATGTCGCCGTCCAGCACGGCCTGCGTCCGCCCGGTCTCCAGCTCGGTGCGGTGATCCTTCACCATCTGATACGGGTGCAGGACGTAGGATCGAATCTGGTTGCCCCACTCCGCGGAGACGTGATCGCCCTTGATCCGCGCCTGCTCGGCCTCGCGCTTCTCGAGCTCCAGCTCGAGCAGCCGGGCGCGAAGGATTTTCATCGCCGTATCCCGATTCTGCGCTTGTGAGCGCTCGTTCTGGCACGTGACGACGACGCCGGTCGGCAGGTGGGTCATCCGCACGGCGCTGGACGTCTTGTTCACGTGCTGGCCGCCGGCGCCGCTGGCGCGATAGACGTCCACGCGCAGATCCTCGTCCCGCACGTCGATCGCGACGTCGTCCTCGATCAGCGGGGACACCTCGATGAGCGCGAAGCCCGTCTGGCGCCGGGCGGCGGAGTCGAACGGCGAGATCCGCACCAGACGGTGCGTTCCACGCTCGCTGCGCAGCAGCCCGTACACGTTGCGGCCCTGGATCGACAGCGTGGCGCTCTTGATGCCGGCCTCTTCGCCGTCCGATCGATCGAGGATCTCGGTCTGGAAGCCGTGCCGGTCCGCCCATCGCATGTACATCCGCAGCAGCATGTCCGCCCAGTCCTGGCTGTCCGTGCCGCCCGCGCCGGCGTGGATGCTGAGGATCGCGTCGTACGCGTCGTACTCGCCGGAGAACAGCAGCGATCGCTCCATGTCGTCCAGCGTGGTCTCGATCCCGGTGACCTCGCCGTCGAGCTCGGCGGCCATGGCGATCTGATCGTCAGCGGCCTCGAGCTGCGCCAGTTCGGCCAGCTCGCGGGCATCCGCCATGCGCACGCCGACGCTGGTCCAGCGTTCGACCTCGCCGCGCAGTTCGTTCAATCGGCGCATCGTGCGCCGTGCGGTGTCGGCATCGGACCAGAACGTCGGGCTCAGCGTTTCCGCTTCGAGCCGGTCCGCCTCCGTGGTGCGTTCAGCCAGGTCAAAGACGGTTGAGGACGCGGCGGAGGCGATCCTCGAGTTCGGACAGGCGGGCGATGATATCATCCACGGTCATGACTCCTCTGCTTGACGGAACCCATTCGCGGTTCGGCGACGAGCCGGCAGGCGGTGGTGGCGA
>JBDTSC010000002.1:0-41104 GCA_039931375.1 Ardenticatenales bacterium | reverse complement strand
GCGGAGATCGGCGGCGCCTTCGGCGGCGAGAAGGAGACCGGCGGCGGCCGCGAGGCGGGCTCGGACAGCTGGAAGGCCTACATGCGCCGTCAGACGTGCACGATCAACTGGACGCGCGACCTGCCGCTGGCGCAGGGGATCGCGTTCGGCGATGGCGGCACGGATCGGCCGGGCGGGCCGACACCGACGTAGGCGACGGCCCGTTCCACTTGGCGGTTGCCGGTCAGTCGGCGGAGACGGCGAAAGCGGCGCGGCTCAGGGAGCCGTCGTGGACGACAGCGGCGCGGTCGAGCGGAGGCGCGTCGTCGCGGTCGTGCCCGTGGTGGCGGTCGTGCCGAGGGTCACGGTCGTGCCGAGGGTCATGGTCGTGCCGAGGGTCGCGGTGATCCCGTCCGATTCCGTGATCGCGCTCGATGCGCCCAGCGGCGTGTACGCGCCCTTGCTCAAGTAGGCGATGAGCGCGTCGACGTCGGAATCCGGCAGCGTGCTGAACGTCGTGGGCATGACGCCGTTCGGGAACCCGTTCACCACGAACGTTGCGGGCTGGCGAATGGACTCCGCGATGTAGTCCTCGGCAGAGTCGGCCGACCCTGTGTACGCCGGATCCTTGACGCGATCCGCCGCGGTCGTCCAGATGGCCGACAAGTTCGGACAGGTCGTCGGCGGCTGATCGGCGACGATGCTGTGGCAGGTCTTGCAGCCCAAGTCGTCGTTGAACAGGTACTCACCGAGCGCGACGGGGTCCGAGCCGTCCGGGCGCTTCTTGATCCCAGGGTCGTCGTTGATCGAGACCTTGTTCGGGACGGCTTCGACGAACGCCTTGGCTTCCTCGACGTCCGACGGCAGGTAGTCCTGGAACGCCAGGATGTAGTTCGCGAGGTCGCGGACCTGGTCCGGGCGCAGCGGCCCGTTGTTCGTTTGCGCGAACGCCGGCATCGCCATCACCGACTCCGTGCCCGGGCCGACGCCGCGATTCCCCTTGTACTGCCACGGCCGAGTGCTCGCGTTGCGACCGTTCGAGACGACGTTGACGACGTACTCGAACAACATCGTCCGCTCCCAGCCCATCTCCTCGAGCCGCCACGCGACACCCGGACCGATCGAGCCGCCGTGCAGGCCGGAGAGCTGGTTCAGCGGCGGGCACTTGCCGCCCACCGCGTTCGGCCCGTGGCAGAGCGCACACTGGCCGTCGAAGAGCTTGGCGCCGCGCTCGACGCTGCGGACGGTGAAGCCGCGGGCGGCGCCGGCCATGCGGGTGTCCTCGGTGGCGCCGATCCAGCCCATCACGAGGATGGCGGCGATCGTGGCGAGGAGGCCGAGGGTGATCTCAATTCGAGTCATGGCGTTCTCTCCTCCGCGGCGCACGCGGGTCGGCGCGGCGGGTTGGGCGTGCGGCTAACGGGCGACGCGTTCGCCACCGGAGCGGCGGCGGCGGTGGTTACTGGTGGTACTGGGAGTCGCGGTGGATGGCCAGCTTCTCGAGCTGGACGCTGGGTTTGAGGTTCGGCTTGGCGTCGGCCAGGTTGATCGTCGACTTCTCACCCATCGCGTCCGTCACCTCCAGCGTCCCGTCCGCGGCGAAGTAGATCGGGTTGCCGTCGGCGTCCTTGAGATATGGCTTCGGATCCTTGAGGATGGGCCGAACACCGTCGACCAATTCGCCATACTCGAGGTCGAAGACCACCTTCTTGCTCTTGGCCGGTTCCAACGCAACGGGCTTGCCGTCGTCGCCCATCTTCACCGTGCCGTCCGGTTTCAGCTCGTAGTCCGTGAACGGGATCATGTAGGTGAGATCCTTCTGCCGATCGAGCTCCATCTCATCCCAGCTGATGGACGCGGTCACCCACTTCAGCTCGGGCTGGATGTACTCGACGGTCACCATGGACTTCGGCTCGCCGTCCGCGCGCTGGAGCAATTTTGGCTGCTGTTCCACCTTGGCCTTGAGCGCCACCAGGAGCTGCATGAACTCCGAGTTCGGCTCCTCGGCGATGTCCGGCGGCAGGCCGTCGAGGAAGGCCGGGTCGCTCGGGTCGAGGCCGTTGATGAAGACGAACTTGTCCCGATCGGCGTATTGCGAATCCTTGTCCATCCCCACCGGGAAGGAGACGTAGTACTTTCGGAGCCGGTGCGTATCCGTGGCGTCCGCCGGTGTCTGCGCCGCGTGCAGGGCATCCCACGGCAGCTCGCGCAGCGGACCGGGGTGCGTCTGCGGGACGAAGACCGAGAGGATATCCTGCGCCGGCGGCGTCTCGATGCCGTACGACGGCGTCCCCATGTAGGTCAGCACGAGCATGATCACGCTGGCCAAAACGCCGATGCCGATGGCCACCGGCCGGCGCTTGGCCAGGCGGTGCGGGTTCCGGTCGATCCACGGGACGACGAACAGCACCACGAAGATCAGGGTCGGCAGCACGATGCCGAAGAGCTGCTTCGATCCGAGCTTGAGCATGCCCTGCAGCCACAGGAAGTACCACGGGGCTTCGGTGTGCAGCGGCGTGATCTGCTGGTCGGCGTGCTGTTCCAACGGGGCGCTGAAGAACGTCGCCACCGCCACGACCATGAGGAACGTCGCCACCGAGGTCAGCATGAGCTCGTGGATGATCAGGTTCGGGATCAGGTCGATGCGCTCTTCGTTGTGGCGCTTCTCCTCGGGCGACATGTCGCCCTCTTCCACGACCGCCGGCAGGCTGATCGAGTGCTCGCGGGCCACCTTGTAGTAGTGGACGCTGATGAAGACGATCGCCACCAGCGGCAACAGGAAGATGTGGAGCAAGTAGAACCGGAGCAAGCCGCCCGCCCAGATGTCCACCGCGCCGCGGAGCAGCAGGTTCACCTGCGTGCCGACGAGCGGCGCGGCGTCGGCCATCGATGTGCCGATCGTCACGGCCCAATAGGCCAGCTGATCCCACGGCAAGAGGTAGCCGCTGAAGGACAGGACCAACGTGACCAGGAGCAGGACGACGCCGGTCAGCCACGTGAAAGCGCGTTCCTTTTTGTAGCTGGCGGTGAAGTACACCCGCACCATGTGGAGCAGGACGACGGCCACCATCCCCTCGGCGCCGAGGCGGTGCATGTCGCGCATGAACTTGCCGTACGGCACGTTGGACAGGATGTTGAGCATGTCGCCGTAGGCGCGCTCGGGCGTCGGCGCGTAGAACAGCATCAGGATCAGGCCGGTGATCGTCTCGACGACGAAGAAGTACACCGCGAACCACCCAAGCCGCCAGGTGTGCGTGAACCACGTGCTCCCGCGCTGGTAGTACTTGGGCCGCAGGTGGAGCATGAAGCTCTTGACCTGGGCGCGGTAGCGCGGGTTGGGCCGCTCGGTTGGGACATCGCCGCGCAGGATCGCGCGCAGCTCCTTGCCGGACAGGCCGGCCATGATCCCGCGCACGCAGTAGTCGCCGACACCGGCCGCCCACTTGAGCCAGTCGTAGGTGCGAATGCGCTTCCACTCGCCGGCTACGTTGCTGCGAAGGCTCCGCAGTGTGTTCGATCCCAACATGGTCTACTGCTCCTGAATTCTGGCGACCCAAACGGCCGAACGGCCGGGACGACTAGGCGTGCGCTTGGCCGATGATCTTCATCCCGGTCTCGACGACGACCCTCGAACCGGCGGGAATCTTGACCGGACCGCCATCGGGCGGCGTTTCGGCGACGACCTTGCCGCTCGCATCGAAAGCGCGAACGACCAAGCGATCGAGGCTCCGGCCAGCCGGTCCCTGGATGTACTTGCCCTCGCGCTCGAACTGCGACCCGTGGCATGGACAGACGAACTTGAACTCTTCCTGCTTCCACTGGTAGATGCAGCCCAGGTGCGTGCAGACCTTGTAGATCGCCCGCGCTCCGGTGGCCGACATGACCCACCAGAACTTGGCCCTGGCGAAGGGCTCCGGCGGCGCGCCGACGCCGGGCAGCGAATCCACCAGGCCGATGTCCACCGGGCCGCCGAACTCGCCCGGCCCCAGTCGGGGCATCGCGAACTGGTAGAGCAGGACAAGGGATTGCGCGCTGACCAAGCCCAGCGACGCGAGCCAGGCGTAGTTCAAGAACTCGCGCCTGGACATTTCCTGCTGTGCGTCGGTGGCCAGGATATCGCTCTGGACAGCCATCAGGTCTTCCCTCCTGGGTTCGCTCAGCCGTCGGCGGTCAGAACCGCGCGCCGTCCGTACATCTTGTCGTAATAGGCGCGAAACTCGCCGCTCTTGATCGGCCGCCACCACGGTTCGCTGTCGCGGTACCACGCCGCCGCCATCGCCACCGCCTGCTCGGGCGTGTGGCGCGATCGCCAGCCCAACGCCTGCACCTTGGCGGTGTCGATGGAGTAGCGTCGGTCGTGGCCGGGGCGGTCCGTGACGTGTTGGATGAGGATGCGCGGCTTTTGCAACGTCTCGAGGATGATGCCGACCATCGCCATGTTCTGAATCGAGGTGCCGGTGCCCACGTTGTACGCCTCGCCGGGCGCGCCGCGGTCGATCACGAGGTCGATCGCCTCGCAGTGATCGCCCACCCACTGGTAGTCGCGCTCCTGCAAGCCGTCGCCGTAGACGGGCAGCGGCAGATCGTCGAGGGCGTTCGTCGAGAACAGGGGGACGGCCTTCTCGGGATATTGGTACGGTCCGACGTTGTTCGAGCCGCGGGTGATCGTCGTGTGCAGGCCGTACGTGACGTGGTAGGCGTTGACCAACAGGTCGCCGGCGGCCTTGCTGGCCGCGTACGGCGAGCGCGGCTCGACCGGATCCGTCTCGCGCGACGCGCCGTCCGCCACGTGGCCGTACACCTCGTCCGTCGAGACCTGGTGGAAGCGGAGGCCGTGCCGCCGCGCCGCCTCGAGGAGCGCGTACGTGCCGTTCACGTCCGTGCGGATGAAGGCGTCGGGATCGTCGATCGACCGGTCGACGTGGGTTTCAGCGGCGAAGTTCACGATGACGTCGATCCGATGATCGGTCACGGCGCGCTCGACGGCGTCGTGGTCGCAGATGTCCGCGTGGACGAACGCATAGCGCGGGTCGTCCGCCACATCGGCCAGGTTCGCCAGGTTGCCGGCGTACGTCAGCTTGTCGAACACGACCACGGAATCGTCCGGGTGGGCGCGCAGCACGTGATGCACGAAGTTGGCGCCGATGAACCCGGCGCCCCCCGTGACCAACAGCCTTCGACCCACTCCGCTCACCATCGATCCCCACAATACGTCGGCCCGGTCCAATTCCGGTCGCCGCGCTGTCTAAAACCACGCTGCCTGAAACCACACTGCCTGAAACCAAGCTGTCCGCATCGGCCGTACCTGAAACCGCCGGCTGGCCGAGCGCGCCGGAGGGGTGATTAAACGGAGAACGGCCCGTGGGTCAACTTCGCCCGTGGTCGCGTCGTGGTCGGCGTCGCATCATCGGCGTGCGGCGAGCCCTTGGGGCGTCAGAGCAAGCCGATGTCGCTGTAGTCCCCGAGGGTGAGTTTGTGGGCCACCGGCTTCATCGTCGCCCTTGCAAGGCGGGCGTTGCGGCCGATCAGGCTGTCCGCGATCCGGCCGGCGATGCCACGGATCTCGGAGTGCTCGAGCACGATCGAGTGCTCGATCTCCGCGTCCTCGACCGTGACGTCGTGGTAGATCGACGTGAAAGGGCCGATGTAGCTGTTGACGATGTGGCTGTTCCGGCCGATGATCGCCGGCCCCCGCACGACCGAGTTCCGGATCGTCGCCCCCGCCTCGACGGTGACGCGGCCATCGACCACGCTGTCGGCGTCGATCGTCCCCTCGTTCGTATGGATCAGCTCCTCGAGCACGTGGTCGTTCGCGTCCAGCATGTCGATCGGCTTGCCCGTGTCGATCCACCAGCCGGTGTGGACGTACGGATGGACGGCCAACCCCTGATCGACCAGCCACTGGATCGCGTCCGTGATCTCGAGCTCGCCGCGCCAGCTCGGTTCGATCGCGTCGCACGCGGCGTGGACGTTCGGATCGAACATGTAGATTCCGACGAGCGCGAGGTCGCTCTGCGGATCGCTCGGCTTTTCGACCAGGCGCCGGATGCGGCCGTCCGGCTCGAGCTCCGCCACGCCGTAGTGCTGTGGTTCGGGCACCGCCGTCAACACGACCTGCGCGTTCCACTCGGAGCTCGCGAACTGTTCGATGAGGCTCGAAACGCCGCCTTGGATGACGTTGTCCCCCAGGAACATCACGAACCGGTCGTCGCCGAGGAACGGCCGGCTGATCTTCACCGCGTGGGCCAGTCCAAGTGGGGCGTCCTGCGGGATGTACGTGATCCGCACGCCCCATCGACCGCCGTCGCCGACGGCCTCGCGGATCTCGGGACCGGTGTCGCCGATCACGATGCCGATCTCCGTGACGCCCGCGTCGCGAATCGCTTCGATCACGCGGAACAGCACGGGTTTGTTGGCGACCGGGATGAGTTGTTTGGCGCGGGTGTAGGTCAACGGGTAGAGCCGCGTGCCTTTGCCGCCGGACAGGATCAAGCCCTTCACAAGCCCTCCGCTATCAGTAACGATACTCGGTGGCGGCCGCGTCGGCCTCGGTCAGAACGACGCCGAGGACGTTCGCCCCGACGCGATCGAGCGCTTCACGCGCCGCGCGCGCCGCTTCGCGCCGGGTGCGGCCCGCCGCGACGACGAGCAGCACGCCGTCCAACAACGGCGCCAATACGGCGGCGTCCGACACGGCCAGCAGCGGCGGCGCGTCGACGATGACCAGGCCGGCCAGGGTCGACAGTCGCGCCAACAGACCGGCGGTCCGCGGTCCGTCCAGCAGCGCCGCCGGGTTCGCGGGCGGCGCCCCCGCCGTGAGCACGCGCAGTCCGGGCACGGACGTATCCTGAAGGGTCGGGTCGCCGCTGTCGGTCGCGGCGAGGTAGTCGGCCAGACCGGCGCCGTTGTCGAGATCGAACAGCGTGTGTTGGGACGGCCGGTGCAGGTCGGCGTCGACCAGGATGACCGCGTGCCCGGCGTGGGCCGATGCCACCGCCAGGTTCGCCGCCACGACGGCGCGATCCTCCGCCGGCGACGGCGCGACGACGAGGATCGATCGGGGTGACTCGCCCGGCACGTTGAGCGACAGGTTCGTGCGGAGCGATCGATAGGCCTCGGCGGCCGGTGACCGCGGATCGGTCAACGTGACGAGATCGGTCATCGTGGAACTCCTGTGCGCTCGAGCGAAGGTCGTCTTCGTCGCCGCGGGATGACGCCGAGCAGCGGCGCCGCGGCGGACCGGCCCGCCTCTCGGCCATCCTGGATCGAGCCGGCGCGCCCGAGCGCCCGCAGCGCGACCAGCAGCGCGCCGATCAGAGCGCCGATGACGACGCCGGCGGACGTGTTGGCCAACGGCTTGGGCGAATAGCGCTCCGGCAGGGTTCGATCGCGCAGCCGAACAAGGACCCGATCCTGCTGGTCGAGGTTCAGGTTCGCCTGGTTGCGCGTCTCGACGAACCGCTCCGCCCAGGCACGGCTGATCTGGATCGCGGTGTCGCGGTCGGGGTCGAGAACGTCGAGATGGACCTCGAACACGCTCTCCTTCGGGGCGACCGTCACCTTGTCCAACAGCCGCTCGGGCGATAGGTCCAGGCCGAGATCGGCGTTGATCGTCTCGGCCATGCGCCACGTTCGAAGATCCTCGGCCAGGTTCTTCATGAACTCCGGAATCGCCTGGGTGCGGCCCCAGTCCGTGCCGAGCGCGGGCTCGATCGCGATCTTGGTGCGGGCGCGCCACACCGTCGGTTGGGCCGCCGTCAGCGCCAGGCCCGTCGCCAGGCCGACCGCGGCCAGGAGCGCGACGGGCCACAGTTGTCCGGCGCCCGCGCGCACGGCCGTCCACGCGTCCGCCACGCCCGCCGCCAAGCCGGACGCGCGCCGCCGCGCCCCGCCCGGGATGACGCCGACCGCCGGCGCGCCGACGACGAGCTGTGCGTCTTCGGCCGCCAGGATGACGGCGCGGGAGAGGAACTCCCACAACAGGATCAGCCCGCTGCCGAGCAGACCGCCGAGCACGGCGCCGACACCCAGCAGCAGCTTTCGCCGAGGCGCGGCCTGCGCCAGCTCCGTGCGGTCCCGAAGCGTGGCGTAGATCCGCTCGCGCAGGTCGAGCCGCTCGTTCGTCTTCGTGCGGCGCTGCGTGAAGGCGATCGCCCACTTCTCGCTGACCTGACCGGCGACGTCAGGATCCGCGTTGCGGGCCTTGACGTGGATCTCGAACACGTTGGCGTCCGCGTCGATGCGGATCATGTTGAAGAGATCGTCCGGCGTCAGGTGGTGCGTCGTCAGAAAGGCCTCGCCCAGCTGGGTCGCGGCCTCGTCGGCCATGTCGTGCGTCTTGAGGTCTTCGATGTAGCTCGGCATGATCTCGCGAACCGCTTGGTTCTGGCCGAGATCGGCGGGGCGGGCCGGCGCAAGGGCGATGCGCGTCGTCGCCTCGTACACGGGCGACTGGACGAACCCGACCGCGAGGCCGGCCACGAGCCCGATGATCGCCAGCGCCAACGCGAGCCAGCCGCGGCGAAGGATCATCCGAACGAACGCATCCAGATCCATTCAGATGCCCATCGTCACTCACCCACGTCGGGCGATGGTCGGGAAACCCGCACGCGGTTCAGCCTTGGTCGGGCGGCATTGTAGCACGCCCATCGAGCTCGATCGTCCGCACCCGTGCCGCTGTGTCCTCCACGATGGCGCGGTTAGTAGCTATAAGATCCGCTACGATTCCTGTAAGAAACATCTGAAAGCCCGCCAGCAGCAGGATCGCGGCGAGGACGACGGATTGCACGTGCAGGTCGCCCTGGTTCGTGAAGAGGTAGTAGTACACGAACCGAAGCCCGAGCAGCGTGCCGATGCCGAACGTCACCGTCCCGAACAACGTGAAGATCTTGAGCGCCTTGTAGGTCGCGTACGTGCGCAAGGCGATCGAGCCGCTCTTCCACGCAAACTCGCCGATGTTCGCGAACAAGCGCGATTCGCGTGCCTTGGGGTTCGTTCGAATCGGGACGACGACGACCGCCAACCGGCTCTGTCCGGCCTGGACGACGTGTTCGGCGGTGTGGTCGAAGCTCGTGGCCAGCGACAGCTGCAGCGCCGCCCGCCGGCTGTACGCGCGAAAGCCGCTCGCGACGTCCGGCACGTCGATCCCGGCCAAGCGACTGATAACGCGGCTGCCGAACCCCTGCAGTGTCCGTTTCACGGGCGAGAAGTGCGCGATCGCCGCGGTCTGCCGATCGCCGATCACGAGCTCAGCCCGGCCGTCCAGAATCGGCTGGACTAGCGCCGGGATGTCGCCGCCGAAGTACTGGTTGTCGCCGTCCGTGTTGACGATGATGTCGGCGCCGCAGCGCAGCGCCTCGTCGAACCCGGCGCGGAAGGCGTAGCCGAGCCCGCGGTTGCGGGGAAAGCGAACGATGTGCTCGACCCCGAGCGCCCGAGCGACCTCGACGGTCCGGTCCGTCGATCCGTCGTCGATCACCAGGATCTCCACGCGGTCGATGCCCGGGATCGTCCGCGGGATGTCGTGGATCGTCGCCGGCAGCGTCGCCTCCTCGTTGAGGCATGGGATCTGGACGATCAGCTTCATCGGCGCATCCTGTCCTTCGTCGAGCGTGGAGCGGCCCCTTTGCGCCGCGGCACCGTCGCCAGCAAGGGGGACCGCGTGGCGGCGGACGCGTCTCCGGCGGTGCGGACGCGATCGTCCGACGCATGGAGCGCCGCCGCCAAGGCCAACGCGACCAGCAGCGCGACCAGCACCCGCAGCGGCAGCGCCAGCCGCTCCGCGAGCGGGCGGGGCCCAATCGCGACGTGTGGCCCGTCGACGATGCTGAAGACTGCGCCCTCCGCGCCCAGCCGACTCGACCAGCGGCCGCCGTTCTCCGCCAGCTCCGCCGCCACCGCCGCCGCGATCGCCGCGACATCTCGCTCGGCGGTCGCGTCCGCCCGCGCGCCCGCGGGAAGCGTCCGGCGCACGGTGACGTCCGTCACCCGGTGGCGGTCCTCGGCGGAGACGCTGCCCTGGATCTCGCCTGGACGAACGGCCAGCGCAGCCGGCAGCCGTGCCGACACGGCCGCGGCGAACGCGTCGCCGGGCAGAACGCGGCTCAGATCGTCCACCAGCGCTTCGCCGACCTCGGCTGCCGTGCCGTTCGACCCGTCCGCGGCGTTGGCGTCCGGTTGGACGTCGACGGCCACGGTCAGCCGTGCCTCGATGGTGGCGGCGCTTTGGGGAGGACGGGCAATGGTCAGCAGCGCGGTCAGGGCGGGCAAGGCGAGGATCAGCCAGGCGCGCCGGCGCAGGCCAGCCAGGATCGCCGCCGGCGAGGAGTCGGGCCACATCTTAGACGCCATCCCGCACGGGTCGGCGGATGGCCGGAGCGAGCGTCCGCTTGCCGCGCGATAGGGCCAGGTCGAGACGCGCGTTCAGCCGCGCCTCGAACGTCGCACGATCGAACCGCCGCGCATGACCGCGGATGGCGGCCGGCTGCCACTCGAGGCGATCCGCGGCGACGATCGCGTCGGCGAGGTCATCGACGGACGGGCGGTCGAAGAACAGGCCGGTTGTGCCCTCTACGACGGTGTCCAACACGCCGCCGGCGCGGCGCGCGATCACCGGGCGCCCGGAGGCCATCGCCTCGACGGGCACGAGGCCGTAGTCTTCGATGCCCGGCCAGATCAAGGCCCGGCAACCGGCCAGAAGGCGCCGCACGTCGCCGTCCGGCAGGCGGCCGGTGAAGGTGATCGTCGGCCCCGCCATCGCCTCCAGTCGGCGCCGGTCGCGGCCGTCGCCGACGACGACGAGCCGGCGGCCCAGGCGGTTGAAGGCTTCGACGGCCAGATCGATCTGCTTGTACGGCACGAGCCGCGCCACGACAAGGTCATACGGCTCGGTCGGCCCACCGCCATCGGGCCCTGTCGGTTTCTCGTTGCGCGCCGCGTACGCATCGACGTCGACCGGCGGGAACACGATCGTGCTCTCACGACCGTAGAACCGTTCGATGCGCTCGGCGACGACGGACGAGATCGCCACGAACTCATCCACCCGCTGGGCGGCGGCGTGATCCCAGCGGCGCAGCAGCGGCAGCAGGGCGCGGACCGCCAGGCGTCCGCCGGGGGGGATCCGCTCGTGCCGCAGGTACTCGTCCAGCTGCCACACGAAGCGCGTCGGGGTGAGGCAGTAGCAGACGTGCACCGCTCTGCCGGCGTCGATGCCGTGGCAGAAGGCGCTCTTGTTCGACACGACCAGCGCCGTATCCGCCGGGACGCGTGTCCGCGACCACACGATCGGATAGATCGGCAGCAACGCCTGCGGCCGGCGGCGGAGCATCGGCCAGCGATCCAGCCACGACGGGTGAACGTCCCACGCGGCCGCGGCGGGCACCGCGACCGGATCGACCAGCGTCGTGTAGATCGGCGCCGTCGGCATCATCCCGTGCAGCACGCCCAGGACGACCTCGGCGCCGCCGGCCTGATTGAGCCAGTCGTGCGCCAATACGGTCTGGGCGGGGCGTGTGTTCATCGGGCGGGATTGTACACGGCCGGCCGGCCGGGTCGGAATGCTGGCCGCCGCCGATGGGCGGTTCAGCCGGCCGCCGGACCGCCGGCCGTTCGCGGCGTGAGCGTGGCCTGCGCGACCTCGAAGACGTGCGGATGGCCGAGGGCCGTGATGTCGATCGCATCGAGATCTGTCGTCGTGATCCACGACTGCTCGTGCGCCGCGACGTGGGCCAACAGGCGCTGACGGCGGTTGCGATCGAGCTCGGATAGGACATCGTCCAACAGCAACACGGGCCGCTCGCCGGTCGTGCGCCACATGAACTCGGCCTCCGCCAGCTTCAGCGCGAGCGTCACCGTCCGCTGCTGTCCGCGCGAACCGAACGTGCGAATGTCGACGTCGCCGACGCGGAGCTGGAGGTCATCGCGGTGTGGACCGAGGAGGGAAACGCCCCGCGCGATCTCCTCCTCCCGCCGCGCCGCGATCCGCCGCGCGAAGCGTTCCGCCGTCGCAGGCTCATCCGCGCCCGGCGCTCGGGACGATGCGGCGTCCACGGGCGCGACATCGCCGGAGTGGTCCAAGTCACCGATGACCCGCGAGATGTACGTGAGCGACAGACGAGCGTCGTCGCCCACCAACTCCGCGTGCAGCGGCTGCGCCAGGACCGACAGCTCGCGCACCGCTCGGATGCGTCGGGTCAGGATCACGGTGCCGTGCGCGACGAGCGCTTCGTCCCATACGGCCAGCTCGCGGCGGTCGCCGCCTCGATCGCGCAGCCGCCGCAACAGATGGTTCCGTTGGACCACGACGTGGTTGTAGTGCCCGAGCGCTCGGACGTACGCCGGATCGATCTGGCAGAGCAGGACATCGAGATAGCGCCGCCGTTCGGCCGGCGCCCCATGGATCAGGTCGATGTCGCGCGGGGTGAACAGCACGACGTTGAGCGTCCCGATGACGTCCATCGCGCGCCGCGGGGCATCGTCGACGCGGAGGCGTTTGGTGTACCGCTCATCGCCGCGGGCCGCGGCGGACTGGACGTTCAGGACGTCGATCGTCGTCATGCCGGCGGCGCGCTCGATCTCGCCGCGAACCTTGCTGTACGGGATCACCTCGTCGCTCGCGCTCCAATGGACCAAGAGGCGATCCGCGACACCGTACGGCGCGCGCGTCGTAGCCAGGACGAACGCCGCCTCGAGCAACGTCGTCTTGCCCTGCGCGTTCGCCCCGTACAGGATCACCGGCCCCGGCGGGAGCGCCAGATCAAGGTGTCGATAGCAGCGAAAGTGAACGAGCTCGAGGCGTCGCACGTACACGGTGGCCGTACCCGGGACGGGCCTCGCCTACCGCGCGATGTGCATCGGCATGATGATGTGGGTGAACGGGGTATTGTCCGCCGGACGGAACACGCCCGGGCTGGACGGGCTCGCGACCTCCAAGGCGATCTGGTCGCTGCCCACGACGCCGAGGACATCGAGCAGGTAGCGCGCGTTGAACGCGACCTCCATCGCCTCGCCGTCCACCGCCGCCTCGATCTCGCTCTCGTTGCCGCCGATGTCCGCGGATTGCGCCGTGATCGTGACGGTGCCGCCGAGCTCGCTGCCGGGCGTCAACTTTATGCGCACGACGTTCGCCGCATCCCGCGCGAACGAGCTGGCGATGCGCGCGGCGCCGAGGAACGCCTTCGTGTTGATCACGGCGCGTGTGGCGGCCGCCGTGGGAATGATCTTCTCGTAATCGGGCGGGTTGCCCTCGATCAGCTGCGAAACGATGTCCACGTCCTTCATCTGGAACAGGATCTGGTTGCGCGCCGAGGGCACGGCGACGTCGATCGTATCGTCGTCGTCCATGCTCACTCGCTGCAGTTCGGCCAGCGCGCGCGCCGGCACGATCAAGCTGAGGCGCCCCTCGATCGGCGCATCGAGCTCGCTCTCCCGCACGCTCAACCGAAAGCCGTCCGATGCGGCCAGCGTCAGCCGCCCGGCATCGGGGTCGGCGACCATGAGAACACCGGTCAACACCGGCCGCGCATCGTCCGTCGCGGCGGCGATCACGACCTGCTGGATCATGTCCTTGAACATCCGTGCGTTCAACGAGAAGCGTGTGCCCTCGTCGACCGTCGGCAGGAGAGGAAAGTCGGCGGCGTCGATGCCCTTGATGTCCGCCTTGTGCCGATCGGCCAAGACCCGCAATGTCTGATTGCGGCCGTTGAGATCGAGCGTCACGGTGCCCGCCGGCAGTTGGTTCACGAACTCGCCGAGCAAACGGGCCGGAACGGTGACCGCGCCGGCATCCGCAATGTCGGCCTTCACCCAACAGCGAATGCCGATCTCGAGGTTCGTCGCCGACAGCTTGAGACGACCGTCTTCCGTCTGCATCAGGATGTTGGACAGGATCGGCAACGTGCTGCGCGTGGCCACGGCACGGCTCACGATCCCCAGCCCACGGGCCAAGCTGTCCTGCGCGCACATGACCTTCATGACTTGGCTCCAGATCCGGGTCGCGCCACGACCAGCGATTGCAGGCAACCGCTCGGTCGAAGCAAGAGTGGCCCGCGTGGCCGGGGCGCCGATTGTAGGCAACGGCGCGTTGAGACGCAATGGCTCGGTTGTTTCACGTGAAACATCACGACGATCGGAACATGTGGATGCCGCCCTCGATGGGCCATCGTCGCCCGCATTCTGGGCACGGCACCGCATCCGCCGCGGCGATCAGCGGTTCGTGGCCGCAGGCTGGGCAGCGCCAGAGAGCGGCGGAGCGACGCCCCGTCCACTGGGTCGCGCGCACGAACTGGCTGGGCGCCGGCGCGAGACCTCCCAGGAGACCACCGATCGCGTGGTCGGCGCGGGCCAGCCAGGCAGCCGATGCCAACCGCTTGGCCAACGGGAACCGAAAGAGCGAGACGGCCCGTCGCTGGCGAATGTTCAGGCCGGCGTCGACGAGCGCATCCTCCACGTATGCTGGGTGGAAGTTCCAGTTCAGCGGGATGAACTCCAACGGCCGGCGATCGAACGGACTCGCGGCCGAACGGCGGACCAGCCAGCGAGCGATCGCTTTCACGTTGCGCTTGTTGGCGAACTCCAGGATGAACGAGCCGCCCGGCGCCAGTATCCTCGCGGCCTCCCGGATCGCGTCCGGCACGGCCTCGACGTGGTGAAGGACGCGGATCTGGACCGCCGCGTCCAACGCCCCGGTGGCGAACGGAAGCCGATACAGGTCCGCGCAGACATACGTCACGCCCGGTCCGATGCGCTGCTGGGCGTCCTCGAGCATCGACCGGGCATAGTCGACGAGAATGATCTGGCGGTAGCCGCGGTACTCGTCGACGAGGCGTCCGAACCCGGCGCCGATCTCCACGAGTCGCTCACCCGAAGCGGGCAGGAGGTCCCGCAGGGCCAGCCGCTCGGCGGCGTCCTCGTAGCGGCGATCCACCGTTTCCCAGAACGCCTTCCGGTACGGGCTGCCCTCGTAGTCGCAGATGCGCGGCTCAGTCGCCGCCGGCAGCGACCGAGCGCTGGTCCGCTGTTCCTGCCCGCCCATGGCGGCGTCGTCCGATGTTCGCGTCATCGTCGCCGCCGCTGCTGGCTGGCGATCAAGCGATCGTACAACGCGCTGAGCTCTTCCTCGGCGTAGAAGTGGATGATCACCTGGCCCGCGTCGCCGCGGCGTCGGATTTCCACGCGCGTCCCGAGCGCGCCCTCCAGCGCCTTCATCGCGGCCCGCGTGTCCGCGTCCGCGGGTGCGCCGTCCGCCGATGCATCGCGCGGCTCCGGCGTATCGGTCGGCGTCATCGGTTCGACCAACCGCCGCACCTCGGCCTCCGTGCGGCGCACGCTCCAGCCGTCGACCAGCGCCCGCTTGGCCGTGGCGACTTGGACCGCGTGATCGGTGAGCGCCAACAGCGCCCGGCCATGCCCCTCGGTGAGGTGCCCGTTCGTGAGAAGCGACTGCACTTCGGGCGTTAGGCCCAACAGGCGCAACGTGTTCGCCACGGCCGTGCGCGACTTGCCGACGAGATCCGCGACGTCCGCCTGGGTCAACTCAAACTCGTGCATGAGCTGACGGTAGGCGTGCGCGGCCTCGAGGGCGTCGAGGTTCGTCCGCTGGACGTTCTCGATGATCGCGATCGCCAGCATCTCCTGCGGCGTCGCCTCGCGCACGACGACCGGCACGCGGGCCAACCCGGCCAGCTGCGCGGCGCGCCACCGGCGCTCACCGGCGATGAGGCACCATCCCTCGCTGTCCGGCATGACCAGCAGCGGCTGGATCAACCCGTGGGATCGAATGGACGCCGCCAGCTCTTCGAGCTCGTCCGTATCGAAGTGCTTGCGAGGCTGGTATGGATTCGGGCGGATGTCGGCGATCGCGACATCCGCCGTCAGCGCGGGCGGCCCATCACCCATGCGGGTATCGGGCGGAGCGGTGCTGCTGAGCAATGCATCGAGACCGCGGCCGAGACCGCTACGCTTCGCCGACGCTGCCATCACGCATCCTTAGTCGTAGCCACGCGATTCGGCGCGGATGAGGTCACGCGCTGACCAGCGACCCGGCCACCGGCACGCCGAGGCGTTGGGCAAGCTCGCCAGCCAACGCACGATAGGCGAGGGCTCCGGGCGAGTTTGGGGAGTACTGGTGAATCGTCTCGCCGTAGCTCGGCGCCTCACCAAGGCGGATCGACCGAGGGATTACGGTTGTGAACCGTTCGCGCGGGAAGTGCTTGCCGACTTCTTCGACCACCAAGGACGACAGGTTCGTCCGCGGATCGAACATCGTCATCAACAGCCCGGTGATCTGGAGGCGTGGGTTGAGCCGCGCCTGCACCAGCTGCAGCGTGCGGTTCAGATGGCCCAAACCCTCGAGCGACAAGTATTCGCACTGTACCGGCACGATGACGCCCTCGGCGGCGACGAGCGCGTTCACCGAGAGGAGGCTCAAACTGGGCGGACAGTCGATCAGCACGAAGGCGAAGCGGTCGCCGAGCAAGTCAAGCGCCCGCCGCAGGCGACCTTCACGGCCGACCACCTCGACCAACTCGACCTCGGCGCCGGCCAGCCCGGTCGACGAGGGGGCCACGAAGAGCCCCGGCGTCGCCGTCTCGACGATCACGTCGGCGAGCGATACATCGTCATCGACGAGGACGTCGTACAGCGTGTGTTGGTCGGCGCCGGAGCGATCGAGCGATCGGGTCGCGTTGGCCTGCGGATCGGCGTCGATCACCAGCGTCGGATGGCCGGCGAGGGCCAGCGATGCGCCAAGGTTCACGGCGGTGGTCGTCTTGCCGACGCCGCCCTTCTGGTTGACGATGGCCAGAACGTGCATCAAAACCCCTCTGCACTACGCCGCGGGCGGATCCGCCCGCGGGTAGAGAACGACTGGTAGAAACCGATCACGCGTGGAGCGCGAAATCGGTCGGAACGAAACGGGCGTTGAACCCTCGACGCGGCTAAAGGTCGGGCAGCATCTGATCGCGGCCGCGAACCGTGACCTTGCGGTACGTGCCGGCGCCGATGCTCTGTGTGGCTACGGTCGGATGATCGCGCAACGCCAAATGCACCACGCGTCGTTCGTACGCGCCCATCGGGGGCAGCGAGACCGGCTTGCCACCGGACTCGACGAGTTCAGCCGACTGGTTCGCCAATGCCAGCAACTCCTTCACCCGCCGGCGTCGATCGCCGTCGACGTCGAGCAGGACGTTGCACCACGCGTTCGCGCGGCGGCTGACGATCAGGCGGGTGACGAACTGCAGCGCGTTGAGCGCCGCCGCATCGTCGCCCAGCAGCCGATCCGTGCCGCGGCCGCGAATGCACAGGACCGCGGACCCGATATCGTCGTCCTCGCCATCCGGCAGGAGCGACTCCTGAATCTCGATCGTGGCGTCGGCATAGCCCATCTGATGGATCAGATCGGTGGCGACGACCGCCGCCGCCGCGGTCGAATCCTCCCCGTCGAGCATCGCAGCGACCACGGGCGGGCGCTCGCTCGGCGTCGCCGGGGCATCGTCCACCGCACGGGCCGGCTCGGGCATCGGCGGCGTCTCGTCATCCTGCGATCGGCGCCGACGGCGTCCGCGACGCTCGTCGGCGGGCTGCGTCGTTGGAGCGGCGTCCACCTCCGCGGGCGATTCGGGGCCGACCTGCGCCGGCGGCGTCTCAACGCGGCGGGCGCCGGCGCGCGCCGCGGCGGTCGATACCGTCTCCGCGTCCGACCGAGGCGCCGCACCCGCGCCCGCGCCCAATGGCGTCAAGCGGACGAGCGCCTCCTCGGCGCCAAAGCCGAGGAGGCCGGAGCGGCCCTCCCGGACGACGTCGATCTGTACTTCCGTGCGGCTCAGGCCGCCGAGGCGAACCAGCCCGCGCGCGATCGCCTCGTCGACGGTCCGCGCGGCAACCTCAACGGCGCCCCGTGCGCTTTCGCCCTTGGGACTGCTTGCTGACTTCGGCTCGCTCATCGCTTTTCTCCTGTTGAGCGGCGCGCCGTGTCCCGCGTGCGACAGCCTTGGATGGCGTCGCATCGGAGGAAGGCACCGGCACCGCATTGGTGACCTTGTTGCGGCGGGACCACACCTGCTGCACCACGTTCGTGAGCGTGAAGACGGTGTAGTAGAGGACCAGCCCAGACGGGAGGCTAGCAAAGATGAAGGCAAACAACAACGGCATCCATTTGAATGCCGACTGCATTGCCTGTGCCTGCGGATCGGTGCCCGACTGAGGCGGTGTGCTGAACTTCTGGAAGACGAGCTGTGCGGCGGTCATGATGATCAGTAGGATCGGAATCGGCAGACCGAACACGTGGCCTTCCGGCGTCAGCTTGCACAGGTATTTGAGATTGGGTTCGCACTTCGAGAGGTCGTGAATCCAGAGGAATCGCTGCCCCATGAGCGCGCCAGTGCCGGGCGGTGGGCCAAGATGGGAGATCGCCCGATACAGGCCGAACAGCACGGGCAGCTGGATGACCATCGGCAAACAGCCGCCGAGCGGGTTGACGCCGTTCGCCTTGAACAGCTCCATCTGCGCCTGCGCCTGCTTGTCGCGGTCGCCGGCGTACTTCTTCTGGATCTCCTGCAGCTGCGGCTGCACTTCCTGCATCTTCCGCATCGACCGCATCTGGGCTGCGGTCAACGGCCACGTGATGATCTTCACCGCGATGCCGACCAGGATCAGCGCGAGCGCATACGAGGAGATCGAGTCCGGCAACGGCAAGCGCGCGACGGTGGTGTTGAGCAGGTCGATGAGGCGGACGAAGAGATCGATGAAGGGGTTGGTGAGGAGATAGACCAACATCAGTTCCTATCTGCACGTGCCTCAGGGCACGGGGTCGAACCCACCGGGATGAAACGGGTGGCAACGGCCGATCCGCTTCATTGTCAGCCATCCACCTCGCCACAGGCCATAGCGAGCGATGGCCTGCGCGCCATATTCCGAACACGACGGCGTGAACCGGCAGCTGGGAGGCAGTACCCGGCTCACCGTGCGCTGGTACAGCCGGATCAGGCCGACGGCAATGCGGCGCACGAGGCATCCACCACGAGGTCCAGCCGCCGCACCAACGACCACAGCGCGCCATCGAGCGTCACCACGTCGGCGCCCACCAGCGTCGCCCGCACGATCACCACGATGTCCCACCCCGCCTTGAGTTGACCATAACGATGGCGCAGCAGCTCTCGCACGCGGCGTTTGGCGCGGTTGCGCACGACCGCGTCGCCCACGCGCTTGCCCGCCACCACGCCGACACGCGTCGGCCGGTCCGGACCATCCGGGCGTGGAGCGGCGACGATCACCACCAAGGCGTTCGCTCGCGATCGCCCATCCCGCCGAACACGCCGGAAATCGTCACCGGAGCGGAGTCGGACGTCGCGCTGCATTCGTTGGGAGCCGCCCCGCCTACTTGTGGTGGCCGTCGACGACCAAGCGCTTGCGCCCGTGCAGCCGCCGCCGCTTCAGGACGTTGCGACCATCCGGTGTCGACATCCGCTTGCGGAACCCGTGGGTCGTCATCCGCTTGCGCTTATTGGGCTGCCATGTCCGCTTCATATCGATCCCTCACACCATGCGTTGTGGGGCGCGCCGCGCCCGCGATAAGTGCAATCCGCGATTCTATGCAGTCGCGGCGCCTTTGGCAAAGCCGCCGCGTCGATCCACCGAGCCCACACGGGGTCGATTGGTCACCGGGTGAGCGATGGCAACGTCCGCCGGATGATCGGGTAGGCTTCCAACGCCCGGCCGGCGCCCAATGCGACACACGCCATCGGATCGTCCGCCACGAAGAACGGAACGCCGATCTCCTCGGTCAGGAGCACGTCCAAGTCTCTCAACTGGGCGCTGCCGCCGGTCATGACGACGCCACGGTCGATGATGTCGCTGACCAGCTCGGGCGGCGTGCGCTCGAGCACTTCGCGCGCGACCCCGATGATCGCCTGAATCGGCTCGGCGATCGCTTCGGCCACCTCGCTCATCCGCAGCGGGATCGTCTTGGGCAGCCCCGTCACCTGATCGCGGCCGCGAACATCCATCGAACGATCGTCCTCCGCTCGATCGGGCTTGATCGCGCTGCCGATCTCGACCTTGATCGACTCCGCCGTCCGATCGCCGATCAACAGGTTGTAGCGGCGCTTGACGTACGCGGCGATGGCCTCATCGATCTTGTTGCCCCCGACGCGCACGGAGCTGGCGACGACGATGCCGTTCATGGCGATGACGGCCGACTCGCTCGTGCCGCCGCCCATGTTCAGGATCATGTTGCCGGTTGGCGTGCCGACGGGCAGGCCCGCGCCCATTGCCGCGGCGAGCGGCTCGGGGATGAGGAACGCCGACTTCGCGCCGGCCGCTTCCGCGGCATCCCGGACCGCACGGCTCTCCACGCTCGTGACGCCGACGGGCACACTGATCATGACCTCCGGCTTGAAGAGCGGCATTCGGCCGCAGACCTTCGTGATGAAGTAGCGGAGCATCGCCTCCGTCACGACATAATCCGCGATCACGCCGTCGCGGAGCGGACGGGCGACCTCGATCGTCTCGGGCGTTCGGCCCAGCATAGCCTTCGCCTCATCGCCCACGGCGATGACGTGGTTGTCCCCGGTGGAGATCGCCACGATCGAGGGCTCGTTGAGGACGATGCCGCGGCCCCGTTCGTGAACGAGCACGTTCACGGTGCCTAGGTCGATGCCGATATGACGCGTGAACATGATGCCTCCGCAGGCGCTGGCAGACGTTCGGTTGCCGCACGATGACGCTTCGGAAACGGATCGCCCGCTAGTCGGGGATCGTCTCCAGCCAATCGGCGTGACCGACGGCGCCCAGGGCGCACAGGTTATCGATGAGACCGTTGTAGCCGCGTTCCACCGTGTGCGCGGCGCGGATCAGCGTGTCGCCCTCCGCCGTCAGGGCCGCCAGCATGACGGCGGCGCCGGCCCGCAGATCGTGCGCGGTCACCGTCGTGCCGTGGAGCCGACACGGGCCGTTGACGAACGCCGTCGAACCGTTCACACGGACGTCAGCGCCCATGCGCTGAAGCTCGTAAGCATACGTCATCCGGGCCTCGAACACGGTTTCCTGAACGATGCTCTCGCCCGTGGCCTGGGTAAGAAGCGCCGTGAACGGTTGTTGGAGGTCGGTGGGGAATCCGGGATAGAAGTACGTGTGGACATCGACCGCCGTCAGCGGGCCGTCGACGATGACCCGTACGCTGTGGTCCCGTTCCTCGATCCGCGCGCCCGCCTCGACCAGTTTGGAGGTCACCGAGCGGAGATGATCGGGCACCACCCGCTCCACGGTCACATCGCCGCGCGTGATGGCGCCCGCCAGCAGGTACGTGCCGGCCTCGAGGCGGTCGGGCATCAGCCGATACACCGTGCCGTGCAGGCGCGGAACCCCCTGGATCACGAGCTGACGGGCCGTCGAGGTCCAGGCGATCCGGGCGCCCAGCGAGCGGAGGAAGTCCACGAGGTCGAGCACTTCGGGTTCGATGCTGGCATTCTCGATGACGGTAAGGCCTTCCGCCAGAACCGCCGCCATGATGATGTTCTCGGTGCCCGTGTGGCTTGGGACGTCCAGCAGGATGCTCGCGCCCTTGAGCTTGCCGCTCGCGGCGAACCGATGATCGACGTTGGCGACCTCCGCGCCGAGCGCGCGAAACCCCTTGCTGTGCACGTCGACGGGCCGTGAGCCGATGTTGCAGCCGCCCGGCCGAGCGGTGCTGGCTTGGCCGAACCGGGCGAGCAGCGGGCCCATCACCAGGAAGCTGCCGCGGAACCGCTCCGCCAGGCCGTCCGGCGTCGTTCGGGTGCGGATGTCGGCGCACGCGATCGTGACCCGGCCGGCCGTCGGATCGAAGTCGATCGTCGCGCCCATGTGGCGCAGCAGGTCGAGCATAACGCGGATGTCCGCGATGTCCGGCACGTTTTCGATGACGCACGGGTCGGCCGTGAGGAGCGTCGCGGCCAGGATCGGGAGGGCGACGTTCTTCGCGCCGCCGATCTGGACGGTTCCGCTGAGCCGCGCACCGCCGCGCAGAACGTAGACGCGTTCGCGCTCCGGCGAAGCGGCGGCGGGGGGCCGGACGGGGGCGTCGGTCAGGGTCAGGGTCATGTGCGCACCCATACGAGAGGCTGGGTCGGGGCACCCAGGCGCTGGGTAGTATACCCGATCGGCGGGCGGCGCAAGCGTCGGACCCGTGTCGTCCTCGTGTCGCGCATCTGTCCGCATGCGCGTAGCACCGCACGGCCTCGTCGGGTACGGTGTGCCCATGCCCCGTGCTGGATTCCGGCGGGCGGCACAGGAGGCGATCGATGTTGGCACGGGTTTGGAGCTGCGCCCTGGCGGGGCTCGAGGGAGAGCTGGTTCAGGTCGAGGTCGACATTCACAACGGCCTGCCGCACGTCACGCTGGTCGGTCTGCCCGATCTGACGGTGCGCGAATCGAAGGATCGCCTCTACGCCGCGCTGCGCAACGCCGGGTTCGGCTTTCCGATGGCGCGGATCACGATCAACCTGGCGCCCGCGCACGTCCGTAAGGTCGGTCCGCACTACGATCTGGCGATCGCGCTCGGCATCCTGGCCGCGAGCGATCAGCTCCCGGCCCGTCTGGACGATGCCCTAGTGTTCGGCGAGGTCGCGCTGGACGGGCGGTTACGCCGGACCCACGGCATCCTGCCCGTGGCCGTCGCCGCCCGCTGCCACGGTTTCCACCGCGTGATCGTCCCCGCGGCCAACGCGGCCGAGGCGGCGCTCGTGCCCGGCCTCGACGTCGTGGCCGCCGACAGCCTGAAGGAACTGGTGCACCATCTGCGCACGGGCAAGCCGCTGCCGCCCATCCCGCCGATCGCGTCGTCGTACGAGCAGGCGGCGCTGACGGACCTGAGCGAGGTGCGCGGGCAGGAGCACGCCCGCCGTGCCCTCGAGATCGCCGCCGCCGGCGGGCACAACCTCTCCCTCACCGGCCCGCCGGGCGGCGGCAAGACGATGCTCGCGCGCTGCCTGCCGACGATCCTGCCGCCGCTCTCGCTCGAGGAATCGCTCGAGGTCACCGCCGTCTACTCCGTGGCCGGGCTGCTCCCAGCGGACGTGCCGCTGATCCGGGCCCGCCCGTTCCGCTCACCCCACCACACGATCTCGAACGCCGGCCTGATCGGCGGCGGCTCGTGGCCGCGGCCTGGCGAGGTCTCCCTGGCGCACCACGGCGTGCTGTTCCTCGACGAGCTGCCGGAGTTCGACGCCGCCGTCCTCGAGGGGCTTCGGCAGCCCATCGAGGACCGCCGCGTGACGATCGCCCGCGCCGCCGGCAGCGCGGTGTTCCCGGCCAGCGTGACGCTCGTCGCCGCGCGCAACCCGTGCCCGTGCGGCTTCTTCGGCGACCCCGACCACGCGTGCACGTGCGCCGTCTCGGCCGTGCTGCGGTACGGTCGTCGTGTCAGCGGGCCGCTGATCGATCGGATCGATCTCCACCTCGAGGTGCCGCGGGTGCCGCACGAAAAGCTCCTCGGCGGCGCGAGCGGCGAGCCATCGTCGGCCGTGCGGGCGAGGGTCGTCGCGGCGCGGGATCGACAGACCGCCCGGCTGCGCGGGGCCGACGAGGACGCACCGCACCGGACGGACCCTAACGGCGGCGTACCGCCCCCGGTCGCGCTCGTGGACCCCGCCGCTCTCGTCGCATCCATCGGGGCCGACGACGCCCTTGCGCTTGCACCGTCGATGCAGGACGACACGCCGCTTGCGCCGGAAGCGTCGTGGGAGCGGGGCGGGCCAACGGGCCGCGGATCGGACGAACCTTCGGAGCGGGCGACCCGCGCGTTTCGATTGGGCGACCCGCGCGCGCGATGCAACGCGGAGCTGACCGCGTCCCAAGTGCGCCGCGATTGCCGCATCGACGCGGAGAGCGAGGCGCTGCTGCGGGCCGCCATGCGACGCCTCGGCCTGTCTGCTCGCGCCTTCCATCGCATCCTCAAGGTGGCGCGCACGATCGCGGACCTCGAGGCGTCGGAGGCCATCGCCACGCGGCACGTGGCCGAGGCGCTGCAATACCGGCCGCGGCAGAGCGCTTGAAGTGGGGGGATGATCGTGGTACGACGGTTGGTGACGTTCTGCGACCCCCGGCGAGGGCTAGGGTCGGCCGGGATGGGCCGAGGGCAGGATGGGCCGAGGGCAGCTGCGACGGTGTTAACGGTTTCGGTGACCGTGCGACGGTTTCGCGGCGGCCGCGCGGCGGGCAAGAGGGGGCCGCCGATCGCTCGATGCGGGTACCCTTACGTTCATGCACCGTCTGGACGATCCACGCCTTTCACGCGCCCCGTACATCGGCGGCGCCCCGTACATCGGGGGCGCCCTCGTCGCGCTGGCCGCCCTCGCCGCGGCCGGCGCCGGCTGGCCGATGCGCGACAGCGCGATGGCCGCCCGCACCCGGACATTCACGCTTCAAGCCGTCCCGCAGCGGACGATGGCGTTCGTGTTCGGCGCCGGCATCTGGCCCGACGGCTCGCCAACGCCGATTCTGTACGATCGGGTACGGACCGCCGCCGCGCTCTACCACGCCGGCAAGGTGGATCGTGTGGTCATGAGCGGCGCGGTCGGCGCGAACGGGCGGGATGAGCCGGATACGATGGCGCGCCTGGCCGAACGGCTCGGCGTTCCGGCGACGGCCATCCTGCTGGATAGCCGGGGCACGAGCACATACGACAGCTGTGCGGGGTGGCTGGCCCGATGGACGCACGAACACCCCGACGAGCGGGTTGTCCTGATCACCCAGGCGTATCACATGCCACGAGCGCTGATGGCGTGCCGCCCCTGGGACGCCACGATCATCGGCGTCGCGGCCGACCGGCGGTCCTATCCGGCGATGTCGATGGCGTGGTGGCGGCTGCGCGAATGGCCCGCCACACTCAAGCTGGCGTGGCGGCTGCGTTGAGGCGCCGCCTGCTGAGGGTTCGCCGCGTTGTTCGCGGCCGCCCCGGCTAGGTCCGCTGGTTCGCGCTGCGGTATCCTCACGCGAACCGCCGCGGCAGCGTACGAGGACGGCCATGGACATCGGCGACGTGACCTTCATCCACATCTCGGACAGCCACATCGGCCCGACGGCCGACTTTGCCCGCCACGGGCTGGCGGCGCTGCCGTGCGCCGAACGGATGGTCGAGTTGATCAACGCGCTCGACCCCGCGCCGGACTTCGTCGTGCATACCGGCGATGTCGTCACGGAGCCGGCCGCGGCGAGCTACGCGCATGCCCAGTCCGTCTTCGCGCGCCTGACCGTCCCGCTGTACTGCGCCGTCGGCAACCACGACACCGCCGCCGACCTGCGGCGCTGCATGCCCATCGGCCCGCACACGCCGCTGCTGCCCGACGATCAGGCCTGGTCGTACGCCTTCGACCTGCGCGGCCACCGCTTCCTGGCCATCGACGCGCGCGGTCCGGACGAGATCGACCCGCACGGGCGGATTTCGCCGGCCCAGTGGGCGGTTATCGACCGCGAGCTCACGTCCGACGGGCCGCCGCTGACCGTCTTCACGCACTTCCCGTTGCTGCGCGTCGGGTCGCCGTGGATCGATCGGACGATGTTGGTGGTGGACGGCGAGACGCTCCATCGGCGGCTCGCGGCGGTGGCGCACCGCGTGCGCGGGGTGTTCCTTGGCCACATCCATCAGGCGTTGCACAGCGTGGTGGACGGGATCTTCTATTCCGCCGCGCCGAGCACGTTCGCTCAACTGACCGGTGGGCCGACGGATGAGGTCGCCGGCGAGGACCGCACGGCGCCGCCCGGCTACGCCGTGGTCCGCGTGACCCCGTCCGGCGTAGTCGTACGCACGCTCTCGTTCCCCCGCCCCTAGCACCGCCCCCGAAAGGACGATCCGATGACCGACCCCTCCGCCATGGCATCGCCCATCGATCCACGATCCGCGGACCCGCTGCACGGCGACGCGCTCGCCGGCGTCGAGTTCGCTGACAACCCCGAACCGCGCTGCGCCGTCGCGCTCGTCCTCGACACCTCGGGGTCGATGCACGGGCGCCCGATCGCCGAGCTGAACGCCGGCCTCCAGCGCCTTGCCGCGGCGCTGAAAGCGGACGCGCTGGCCAGCCTGCGCGTCGAGATCGCCGTCGTCGCGTTCGGCGGCGCCGTGCGCGTCACGGATCCGTCCGGCGGAGCGTCCCCGCCCGCCGACCCGGCGGACGTCTTCACGACCGTCGACCGCTTCGAGGCGCCGACCCTCACGGCGGACGGCGATACGCCGATGGGCGAGGCCGTCGAGCGGGCGCTGGCGTTGTTGCGCGCCCGCAAGGAGCGCTACCGCGCGAACGGCATCGACTACTTCCGGCCGTGGCTGCTCCTGCTGACGGACGGCCGGCCGACGGACCGCGGCTGGGAAACCGCTGCCGCCGAGGCGCAGGCCGAGGAGGCGCGCCGCGGCGTCTCGATCTACGGCGTCGGGGTGGAGGGCGCCGACATGCGCATCCTGGCGCGCTTCTGCGCCGTCGACCGCCCGCCACTCAAGCTGGGCGGCCTCGCGTTCGCCGAGCTGTTCACGTGGCTCTCCAAGAGCCTGTCCGCCGTCTCGCAGTCGCGCCCCGGCGACCAGGCGCCGCTGCCGCCGGTCGGTTGGGCCGTCGCCGACACGTCCAATTGACCACGGCGGCCCCTTGGCGGCTGGCCGCCGCCAGCGTCATCGGCTCTTCGCACGCGGCCGCCGGAACGGTGTGCCAGGATGCCCACGCCGCCCGGATCCGCCCGGACGGCGTGCTCGTCGCCGCCATCGCCGACGGCGCGGGGAGCGCGCCGCACAGCGCGCGTGGTGCGTCCGTCGCCGTCGCGGCCGCCGTGGGCACCCTGTTCGACGCATCGATGGACAACGGTGAGACGAGGGGCGACCGAGCCGCCACCGCGCTTGCCGCCGCGCTGCGCGCCGCCGCCGCCGCGGTGCACGCCCTGGCCGAGGCGGAAGGCCTCGCCCCGCGCGACCTGGCGTGCACGCTGTCGTGCGCCATGGTCGGGCCGGACGGCGCGCTCGCGGCGCAGATCGGCGACGGCTTCGTCGTGGTCGGCGTCGACGAGGGTGGCCACGACGAGGGTGGCCACGACGAGGGCGGACACGACGAAGGCGAGGACGACGCAGCAAGCAGTGCAGCGACGCACGCGCTGGTGCCGCTTTCAGCGCCCGAGCGCGGCGCGTACGCGAACGAGACCGTGTTCCTGACCTCGCCGAACGCCGTCGAAACGGCGATCGAGACGATGCAACGCTTCGACGGCCCGGTCGCCGCCGTCGCGTTGCTGACGGACGGGCTGCTCAGGCTGGCGATGAACATGGCCGAGCGAACCCCGCACGTCGGGTTCTTCGAACCGCTCTTTCGGTTCGTTTCACGGCCCGTCGCGGTCGACGGGTACATGGCGGGAGACGCAGACCAGGGAGGCCGGGCCGATCGGGCGCTGACCGCGTTCCTCGAATCCCCGCGCGTTCGGGCGCGCACGGACGACGACGTGACGCTGGTGCTGGCCGCTCGGCCCGCGCCCGCCGATCCGCCGTGATCGCGCGCACGGCGGACGGCGCCGCGGTCCGCCTCGGCGACGAGGTGGCGCGCGGCGGCGAGGCGGTCATCCGGACCGTCGTCGGCGACGGCCGGCTGCTGGCCAAGATCTTCAGCGCGGACCGGACGGCGATGGAGGACAAGCTGCGCGCGATGCGCGACCACCCGCCGGCGGACCCGGCCGGCGTGCCCGGGCACAGCGCGATCGCGTGGCCTCGCGAGCTCCTGTACGACGACGGGCGGCGGCTCATCGGCTTTCTCATGCCCCACGTTCGCGAGGCCGTGCCCATCCTGGACGTGCTGAACCCGCGGCGGCGCGCGGCGACGCTGCCGGCGTTCGACCTGGCCTACCTCCATCGTTGCGCCCGCAACCTGGCCTCCGCCCTCCACGCACTGCACGCGACGCGGGTCATCGTGGGCGATCTGAACGAGCGCAACATCCTGGTCACGCCCCGCGCGCTCGTGACGCTGATCGACGCCGACTCGTTCCAGATCCAACGCTTGCGCCCGGCCGAGATCGTCTTCTACCCGTGTCCGGTCGGACGGGCCGAGTACACGCCGCCCGAACTGCAGGGCCAGCCGTTCCGCGACGCGGTCCGTTTGCCGGAACACGATTCCTTCGGCCTCGCCGTGCTGATCTTCCAGCTGCTGATGGCCGGCAGCCACCCCTTCCGGAGCGCGTGGCTCGGGTCGGGCGAGGCGCCGCCGCTCGAGGAGAAGATCCGTCGGGGATGGTTCCCCTACCTCGATCGACCGGCCGGGCCCGTCGCGCCGCCGCCGCGGTCCGCCCGCATCGGCCAGCTCCATCCGGCCCTGGTCGATGCCTTCGCCGCCGCCTTCGTGCGCGGCCACACCGACCCGCGCCAGCGGCCGACGGCCGAGTCCTGGGCGCGACGCCTGGAGGACGCCGAAGCCCACCTGACGACGTGCGGCAATGGCCACGTGTTCGCCGATCACCTGGACGCCTGCCCGACGTGCGGCGCCCGCCGCCGCGGCGCCGGCTGGCCCGCCCGCCGCCGAGCGCCCGCCGAGCGCATCCGCGCCCCCGGTGCGCCAGGTCGTGCGCCACGCACTGCCGCCCAGCCGATGATCGCCGCCACCGTGCGCCCGCCCATGGTTGCGCCTCGGCGGGAAGCATCGACCGTGGTCTTGCGCGCTCGCGCTGCGGCCGGCACGGTGGCCCGTGTGCTCCGGCGCGCGCTCACCGCGCCGGCGGCCCCGACCGGTTCGTCCGTCTGGGCTCGCGTCGCCGCCCGCGTTCGGCGCGCGGCGCATGCCGTGGCCGTGGCGCTCGCGACGGCGATTGGATCGGCGGCGGCCGCGGTGGCCGTGGCCGTCCTCGTCGCCAACGTAGGTGCCGCGGGCGACGGCGCCGCCGGGAGCGCCGTGTGGTCCTTTGCGAGCGGGTGGCTTTCCGGCGGCGCGGCGCTGGCCGTGAGCGTGATGCTGCGAGCCGTCGCGCGACCCTCGAACGCGACGGGCGGCGGCGCCACGCCGGTCGGCCAGGCGTTGGCCGAGAACGGCATCGGTTGGACGCTCGGCTGGGCGGGCGCGGCGCTGACCGCCGCGGTCATCGAGCTCGGGCGCCGGGGTCTGGGCGCCGAAACGGCCTCGGCCGCGAGCACGCCGCCGTTGGTCGGCGCGCTGGCGGTCGCGTGGACGGTCGGTTGGGCGGTGTACGGCGCCGTCGGCGGATCGGTCGGGCGGCAGGGCGACGAGCACCGCGAGCACAGGCCGGCGCGCGCGATGGCGGTGTACGCCGCGGTCGGCTGCTTCGTAGCGTTTGGGCTGCGGTGGATCTTCGCGGTCCTGGGCTGATCGACAGCACGGGTCGGCTGCGTCGGTCGGCAGCGTGGGCCGGCAGCGCGGACGTGATCGTACCGAATCTTGCAGGTTGGACCTTGTTCGTCATGGCCAAGCTGGAGCTCGGCGTTCCCAGGGGATCGGAACAGCGGTGGCGCCTTGCCGGATGGATCTCAGCCGCCGGTGAACTTCGTCTTGTAGCCGACGCGCTGGAGCTCGGCGGCGATCGCGTCGCGGTGGTCGCCCTGGATCTCGATCGTCCCGTCTTTGACCGTCCCGCCGGTGCCGCAGATCGTTTTGAGCTGCTTGCCGAGCGCCTTGAGGTCGTCCGGCTTCAGCACGAGGTCATAGATGACGGTGACGGTCTTGCCGCCCCGCCCCTTCTTCTCGCGCCGGATGGACGCCACCTGTTGCGCGGCCGGCCGGCTGATGCTCGGGCCACGGGCCGGCGCGGGCTTGGGCGCCTTGCCGCCGCTCGTGCTGTAGACCAGGCGATCACGTTCCGGCGTCATCGCGATCCTCCGCGGACGGTGGCCCGGCGGCTGCGGCGCCGGAAACGAGGGCGGCCAGCAGCCGGCCCGCCTGTTGCATCATCTGGCCGCGCGGCACCACCCGCACCGCGCCGGCCGCCGCGGCGGCATCCATCACCGCAAGGTCGACGTGCGGGCCGTACGCGAGCACCGGCACGCCCGCCGCTACCGCCGCCGCGATCCGCGCGACGGCCCCGTCCGCCGTCAGGTCGACGACGGCGCCCGCCGGCCGTGGCGGGCCGACCAGGGCGGCGGCCCAATCGTCCCGCTCGACCAGCCGCATCGGGATGCCGGCGGCGCGGGCGGACTCGGCGACGCGGACGCCGGCCATGAGGTCGGGGATCGAGCCGACGATGGAGTCGACGGGAATGGGGGCGTGGCTGGTCATCGACGGCGGTCCTTCCAGTGCGCGACGATCCCCTCGATGGCCCGCACCTCGCGGTCGATGCGCGCATCCCAACCGATCAGCGCGGCGGCGGCGTACGCGGCCGCCCCGTCGGCGAGGTGCGCGCGAAGGGAATCGTCCAAAAGGATGCGCACGAGGGCGGGCGCGATCAAGTCCGGGCGATCCGGCGGCAACAAGAGGCCGTTTACGCCGTCCGTGACGACGTCGCCGGTCCGGCCGTTGGCCAGCGTGATCACCGGCAGCCCGACCACGAGCGCTTCGAGCAGCGTGTTCGACAGGTTCGAGTAGTCGTAGAGGGCCACGAAGGCGTCCGCGGCATGCAGGTAGGCCGGCAGCGCGTCCCGGTCCACGAAGCCCGCGAACCGGACGCGATCCGCCACCCCCAGCGCCCTGGCGCGCTGTTCGAGCGCCGGCCGCGACGGTCCGTCCCCCACGACAAGCGCGACCACGGCGGGCACCGCGCTCGCCACGTCCGGCAGCGCGTCGATGAACCGCTCGCACCGCTTGAGATCGACGAGCTGTGACACCCAGACCAGCACGGGCGCCGAATCGGGCACGGCAAGCGCCCGTCGCGCCGCCGCGCGGTCCGGCGCCGCCGACCGCCACGCCGCGTCGATGCCGTTCCGCCACAGCCACAAGCGCTCCGGCGGCACGCCGAGCCAGGCCGTGATCTCGGCCGCGTCGATCGTCCCGTCGTCCGTGACGATCACCGCGCCCGTCGGCAGGCGGAACGCCAGGAGCTCGTCGAACCGGGTCAGCCAGAGGGCCATCCACGCCAGGAGCGATCGGACGCGACGCCGCCAAAGCGTCGACGCATGGTGTCGCGTTCCAGAGGACGGCGACGGCGTCGTCATCCCGGGCGTGTCGCTGCCCGTCGCCAGGATGCCGCGGACGTGCTGGACGAAGACGCTGCCCATGATCCGTCCGAACACCGGGATGCGGCGTCGCCAGCCGACCCACGCGGCGATCGGGATGCCCGGATTGTTCACCCCGTACGCCGCCGTCGGGCGCAGCGTGCGGGCCAGGCGATCGGCCCGCCGGATGCCGAGCACGACGAACTGGAGCCACCACAATCGAAACTTAAAGTGCCGGATCAGCGGGTGCGAAGCGCCGCGGACCAGGCTGAGATACGAGTGCTGGGCGTCGTACACGAAGTCGACGCCGTCGAGCGGGATGCGAAAGTAGTGGACGGCCACGCCATCGACGACCTCGCGGTCGACGCCCCGACGGTTCGTGGCGCATATGACGTGCACGTCCCAGCCGGCGCGTTGGAAACCGTGCAGCGCGTGATAGACCGTCGGCTTGCCCTTGTGCGGACCGGCCTCCCAGATGAACGGCGTCGCCACGAGCACGACGGGGCGGCCGGGAGCGGCGGAGTCAGCGCCGTGCGGAGGTGACAACGAGGGCGCGCCGGAATGCGAAGGCTCCGCTGCGCCCTCGACCACCGTCCCGGGAACCTCGTTCATCACGTGGTGCCGGCCTCAAGGAGCGACCCATACAGCGCCATCAGCCGCCCCATCTCTGCGGCCGCGTTCAGCGACTTGGCCGCCTCGAGCGAGCGCCGCTTGTAACCGTCGATCTCCGCGGCCGTCAGCGCGTTGAGGCGCGCCGCCAGCGTCGCGGGCGCGAAGTCGTCAGCCACCACGCCGCAGCCGTGCGCGTCCACGACGCCGGCCATCTCCGGCGACGGGCCGATCGCGACGGCGAGGCCCGCCATGATGAACTCGAAAAGCTTGTTGGGCAGGGCGAAGCGATAGCTGAAGTCCACGGGCGGCAGGAGAAAGAGGCCGATGTCCGCCCGCGCGTTCAGCGTGGCGGCGATCGCGGCGGGCGCGACGGGGGCGCTGAACGTGACGCGGCCCGGCGCGCGGCGATCCGCGTCGACCTGCAGGTCATCGATAGCGCAGACGTCGCTCTCGACGAGCATGAAGTCCAGGACGAACCGTTCGTCGCAGGCCGCGACGACCTCGATCATGTCCCCGAGGCGCCGCGCCCGCAGCGCGACGCCGTGATGCGCCAGCCGGATGCGGTCCGGATCGGTGGGGACGAACGGCAGCGACTCATAGCGGGGACAGTTGCGGATGACGTGCGGGTCGAGGCCGAATGTGCCGCGGTAGCGCTCGGCGATCCCGTCGGCGACGGTGGTCATCGCGGCGGCGCGCGGGGCCTGGGTGCGGATGAGCCAGGTGTAGAACGGACGCGCCAGGAAGCGGGTCAGCGAGCCGTGGGGCAGCCGGTCAGGGCTATATTCGTGCGCGTCGAACAAGACGGGGATCGTAGCGCGTGCGGCGGACGTCGACGCGCCGAGAGCCGGGCGAATGCCGTTCACGCCGTCGCCGATCCGGTCCGCCGCCGCCAGCGCCGCCGGCAGCCCGATCGCCTCGTTCGCGTGGATGAGGTCGGGCCGCGCGGCCATGATCGCGTCGCGCGCCGCGACGTGGTCCGGCTTGCGCCAGTACCAGCGGGCGTACCACGCGGCGTCGAGGCGGCCGAGAAAGAGACGCAGCGCCTGAAGGGCGCGTTCGACCTTGCCGAGGCGGATCGGTTCGATCGGGTGGAACGCGACCCCGTCGGGCAGGGGTACGGTGCCCGGTTTGCCCCAGCCGACGACCGTCACGGCGTAGCCGGCCGCCGCGGCGGCGTCGATCTGGCGCAGCACCCGCCCGTCGCGCGCCAGGTCGGACAGGCTGACGATGCACACCCGCCGCGCGCTCATCCGCCGTCGTCCAGCGCGGCCGCCTCGTCGGGCCGGCGGCCCAGCGGATGCGCCGCCAGCACGCCGGCGACCACATCGCGCAGCGTCTCGGCTTCCGTCTCGGCGTTGAGCGACGCGGCGGCCACCCGCGACGCCGCCTTGTAGCGATCGATCGCCTCGCCCGTCAGCGCCGCTAGGCAGCGCGCCGTCGCCGCCGCGTCGAAGCCGTCGGCGACGACGCCGCAGCCGTGGCGGCGCACGAGATCGGCCATCGCCGGCGACGGCCCGACGCAGACGGCCAGGCCGGCCGCGATGAAGTCGAAGAGCTTGTTCGGCATCGCGTTCGCGTGGTTGAACGTCGTCGGCGGCAGCACGAAGATCCCGACGTCGTAGCCCGCGAGCATCGCGACGATGTCGTCCGGCGCGACGGGCGGACGCACCGTGATCCGCGTCGGCGCGCGGCGCGCGGCCAGCGCGGTCAGCTCGGCGATGTACGCGACGTCCGTCGGCACGAGCACGAGGTCGAGCGTGAACCGGTCGCCGGCGGCAGCGACGGCCTCGAGCATCGTCTCCAGGTGGCGGCCGCGGGCCGCGACGCCGTGGTGGACCAGGCGGATGGTGTGCGGGTCGGTCGGGGTGGGCGAGGACAGCGGTGCGTCGCGGCGCGCGGGGGCGTTGAGGACGACGACCGGCCGGACGCCGTAGCGGCTCGCGTAGGCTTCCGCCAGCGCATCGCCGACGGTGATCGCGGCGTTGGTCCGCGGGAGGTGGTCGGCCAGGAGCCGGTCGATCGCCGGCGCGACGAAGATCCGCCAGAAAGGACGATTTTCAAACTGCCGCGGCGCGAACTCGTGCAGGTCGACGACGACGCCGGCGCCCAGCGCCCGCCCGGCCTCGATCGCAACCGGCAGCGCGTTCCAGTCGTTCGCGACGATCACGTCCGGCGCGTGCGCCACGAGCGCGATCCGGGCCCGCATGTACAGCTCGTAGCGCCAGTACCAGCGGTGGTACAGCGCCCCCCGCCAGCGGCGCGGCGCGATGCGGCCTAGCACGAGCAGCGCCGCCTTTGCCAAACGGTCGACGATCCCGCCGCGCGACGGCGCGCCGATCGCGGCGAACCGGGCGCCGCCGCCGAGGTCGCGGCCGTCATCAGCGCGGGGTCCGTAGCCATACACGACGACGTCGCCGAGCGTGGCCAGCGCCCGCGCCTGGCGCAGGACGCGGGCGTCGCGGGCGATCGGGGAGAAGGCGAGGCAGACGATGCTCGGGCGGCGGGGCCCGGTGGCGCGCTCGGGCGGCGGTGCGCTCATCGGCGGGCCAGCGTGGGGCGGATCATCGCCCACAGATCGAGGAGGGTGCGGCGCTGCACGATGCCGAGCAGTAGCACGTAGGCGGCCGCGAACGTCAGCCCCTTCAGCAGACCGTACAGGAGCACCGAGCGGACCGGGCCGACCGCGGCCGCCACGCCCAGCGCGATGCCCGCGGCACCGGCGCATGCCGCCGCCGGCGCGAGCCAGATCGGCGTCAGCGGCGTGTCCACGTAGCGCTTCACGTGGCGCGCCAGCTGGACCATGCCGACGACGGCCATGATGTTCACCGCCATCGCCACCCCCTCGATGCCCCAGCGCGGCCCGAGGGCGACGAGGCCGATCGCCAGCACGACGGTCTGCGCGATGTAGCTGCGCAGGACGGGCGCTGGATCGCCCAGGCTGACCAGCATGTCGGAGAGCTTCAGGCGCACCGGATCGGCAAGGGTGA
The DNA here is from genome assembly GCA_039931375.1 of Ardenticatenales bacterium. Lineage (GTDB taxonomy): Bacteria > Chloroflexota > Anaerolineae > Epilineales > Epilineaceae > Avedoeria. The sequence continues at coordinate 6,442 of JBDTSC010000002.1, read as the reverse complement.
AGAACATCATGATCTGGAACGGGCGAACGATCGGTTGCCAGACGGGGTTGAGCAGGAAGGCGACGATCTCAGGCGCGGTCAGGATGAGCCCACCGCTGAAGAGAAACCCCGTCGTTACAAGCGCCGTCGTCGCCGCTTTGAAGGCCGCCGATAGGCGAACCCGATCGTCCTTCAGCTCCGCGTACGTCCCGCGGACGACGCTCGTGAGCGGGCCGACCAGGAAGTTGCGCGGATAGATCGCGAAGCGATAGGCCCGCGAGTACAGCCCGAGCGCCGGCGCGCCCAGAACCGCCCGCGTCCAGAGATCGTCCAAGCGGTCCGTGCCGACCATGAGCAGCCGCGCCGGGACGGTCCGCCGCCCGAACCCGAGGTAATACCGCACGATGTCCGGCCGGAGGCGCCAGCGCGGCCGCCAGAACGGGCGCCACAGCATGAGCGCGGTGCCGGAGATCAGCACGGCCGCCACCTCGCCGCCGAGCAGCGCCCAGCCGCGTGCGCCGTTCAGGGCCAACAGCACGCTGACGATCGCCGAACCGACGAGCTCGATCCCGTCGGCCAACACGAGGCGGCGGTGGACGACGCGGCGCGTCAGGATCACGCGGGGCGTGTCCAGAAAGATCGAGGCGGCGCGGGTCAAGGTCAGGCCGACCAGGAAGAAGCGCGTGATGCCCGACGCGAACGCATAAGCGCCCGCGATCAACACGACGGCCCACACCGCGCACGCCAGCGCCTTGAGGGTGAACAGGACGTTCGCCGCCTCCGCCTCGTCCTCGGTCTCCGCCGTCCGGTTGAGGAAGGCGCCGTCGATGCCGAGGCCCGCGATGACCGAGGTGACGACGACGATGCTGCCCGCGGTGGCGAAGTCGCCGAACAGGCCCGGGATCGCGAGCAGGTTCGCCAGCAGGATGCTGCGCGCGAACATGATCGCCATCTTGACCGGGCTGGCCGCCATGTTCCAGGCCAACGAGCGGACGGTGCGTTGGCCGAGGCCGGGCGGTTGGGTCATGGCGGGTATCATATCAGCTTGCCTTCACTCTCCCGGCTGTAACGTCCATGCATGTCCTCGTCTTTCCGTCGTGGTACCCCGATGCCGCCGATTCACAGCGTGGCCGCTTCTTTCGGGACCAGGCGCGCCTGTTGGCGGACCACGGCCACACCGTCGGCGTGCTGACCGTGCCGCCGCCGCGGTTTCTGCGCGATCTGCCCGCCGCTGTCCGCGGCCGCAGCGCGGCCAACCCCATCCGACGGGTAGACGATCATGGGCTACCAACGTACGGCACGGCCCGCTGGCTCTGGTTGCCCGGCCGGTTCGGCCCGCGCGTCATCCGCTGGCAGCTGGCGCGCGCGTCCGATCGGCTGTGGCGGCGCTACGTGGCCGACCACGGCGTGCCGGAGGTGATCCACGCCCAGGGAACGTTGCTCGGCGGGTTCCTGGCCGTCCGCCACGGCCGTCGCCATAGCGTCCCCGTGGTGGTGACCGAGCACTCGTCAGCGTTCCTGCGTGGGCTCATCCGGCCCGACGAACGGCCGGTCGTCGCCGCCGTTCTCGACGCCGCCGCCGCGGTCTGCGCCGTCGGCCCCGGGCTGGCCGCCGCCCTTCGCGCGTTCGCCCCGGCCGTCGACGTCCGCGTCGTGCCCAACCCGGTCGACGTCGCGTACTTCACCCCGCCCGTCGTGCCGCCCGCGGCGGTCCCGTTCCGTTTCCTCGCGGTCGCCCATCTGCGACCTGTCAAAGGGGTCGATGTCCTGATCCGCGCCTTCGCGAAGGCGTTCGGACCGAAGGGACCGACAGGACCGGCGGGAGCGGTGACAGGGACGCAGACGTCGACGTCGACGTCTGCCGCGACCGCCGACGCGACGCCCGCCGTCGTGCTCCGCATCGCCGGCGAGGGGCCGGAGCGGGGGCGGCTGGTAGCGCTGGCCGACGACCTCGGCGTCGCCGATCGCATCGTGTTCCTTGGCGCGCTTTCGCGCGAACAGCTGCTGGCCCTCTATCACGACAGCCACGCGCTCGTGTCGGCCAGCGAGGTCGAGACGTTCGGACTCGCCGTCGCCGAGGCGCTCGCATGCGGCCTGCGCGTCGTCGCCACGCGTTCGGGCGGGCCGGACGCGCTCGTCGAGGCGGCCGGCGGCTGGTCGACGCCCGTCGGTGACGTCGACGCGATGGCCGAGGCGATGGGCGAGGCGATCGGCTATGTGACGGACGACGCGGCCGACGAAGCGGCTGACGAAACGACCGGCGAAGCTGGAAGGCGGCACCACGCCGATCCTCGTGATGGGCGCGCCGCTGTCGTCGCGTGCTGTGCGCCGGATGCGTGGGTCCGCCGGATGGAGGATCTCTTCGCCTCGGCCATCCGCCCAACTTCGATCGCCGCGTCGCCAATGGAGCACGAACGATGACGCCGTCCAAACAGGATGCAGCCACCTCGAACGACGACAATGCGCTGCTCGACACCGCCCGCTACTGGGAGGACCGACTGCGCGCCCACTACGACCTGGCCGGGGTGGGATACCTCAGCCTCGGGCGGGCGTACAACGAATGGCTGTACCGCGTTCGTGCCATCGTCTTCCGCCGCGTCGTCGCGGGGCTCGGCCTCGACGCTTCCGCCGCGCGGATCCTGGACGTCGGCTCCGGCACCGGGTTTTACGTCGAGCGCTGGCTGGCGCACGGCGCGGCAGACGTCACGGGCGTCGACATCACAGCGGTCGCCGTCGAGCGGCTCGCGGCGCGCCATCCCGGCTGCCGCTTCGTGCAGGGCGACATCGGCGGCCCGCTGGACGCGCTGCCGCTCGAGGCGGGGCGGTTCGACGCGGCGACGGCGATGGACGTGCTGTTTCACATCGTCGACGACGAGGCGTATGCGCGTGCGCTGGCGAACCTGGCGGCGCTGCTGAAGCCCGGCGGCTGGCTGATCTGGTCCGACGCGTTCCGCCACGGCCCGACTCTGCGGGTGGCCCACCAGGCCAGCCGAACCCGCGCGGAGATCGTCGCCGCGCTCGACGCCGCCGGCCTCGAGATCGTGCGCCGCGTGCCGATGTTCGTCTGGATGAACTATCCCGTGGATGCCCGCTCGACGTGGTGGCCCGCGGTGTGGCAGCGCGCGGCGCGGCTCGTGCGGCGGCGCAACGCGATCGGCTGGCTGGCGGGGGCGCTGCTGTTTCCGATCGAGGTCGTGCTGACCCGCGTCGTCGCCGAGAGCCCGACTACCGAGGTGCTCGTGTGCCGGCGGCGAGGGATGGACTGCCCACAGCCCTGACGAATGTTGGTACATCGTTGCTTCGCCGAGCGGTCGTTCGACCACCCGGCGATGAATCGAAGGGCGATCGGCCGCCACTTACCCGGCGCTGCCTACCGCCTCGCCCCCAACCCCAACCACCCGCACCGTCCACCCCGCCGCCCGCGCCGCCGCCGCGTCGACCGACCGCCGGCCGTCGACGAGGACGAGGGTGCGTGCCAGCGGGGCTAGGGCGGCCCAGTCGAGGCCGCGATAAGCGGTGTGCGCGACCATGACGATCACCGCGTCGGCGCCGGCGATCACCTCCTCGACGGTCCGATCGCGGTAGGCGGGCACCCACGGATCGTGCGCGGCGACGTCGGCGCCATGGGCGACCAGCGAGTCGACGAGCGCGGCGCTCGGGCTGTTCCGATCGTCCTCCGTGTCCGCCAGGTAGCTCATGCCCAGGACCGCGACGCGGCTGCGGCGCAGCGTCCGGCCGACCTCCGACAGGCCGTCGGCGGCCAGATCGGCCATGTGGGCCGGCATGGCGTCGTTCACGGCGCGGGCGGCTGGGATCAGGCGGGCGGTCATCGGCAGGTCGACGTCATCGCCGGTCGCGCCGCTGATCAGGAGCCACGGGTCCTTGGGGATGCAGTGGCCACCGACGCCGGCGCCGGGCAGCAGCATCGCCCGGCCCGGCGACTTGTTGAGCAGCTCCCGCACCCGCCAGACGTCCGCCCCCACCGCCTCGCACACGAGGGCCATCTCGTTGGCGAACGCGATCTGGACGTCGCGGTAGGCGTTCTCGCCCGTCTTCACCAGCTCCGCGGTCAGCGCGTCGCTCGCGTCCAGCGTCGCCTCGGGCGCGGTGACGACGTGGCGATAGAGGCGCAGCGCCACGTCGGACGCCTCCGGCGTCGTACCGCCCACGACGCGGCTCATCGAGGCCAGGTTCGCCAACAGCCGGCCCGGCATGACGCGCTCGGGGCAATGGACCAGCAGGACGTCGCGGCCGATCCGCAGCCCGCTCGCGCGCGCCAACGTCGGACCGACGAGCCGCCCCATCGTCCCGGGCGCCAGCGTGCTCTCGACGATGACCAGCATCCCGGGCCGGAGGCGCGGCCCGATCGACTCCAGCGCGCCGGTCAAGGCGGCGTAGCCCGGCAGGTGGCTGTCCGGATCGACGGGCGTGTCGACGGCGATGAGGATCGCATCGCAGGCGCGCAGCGCGTCGGGGTCGGTGCTCGCGACCAGCCGCTCGTCGGCGACGACGCGGGCCAGCAGCTCGGGCAGGCCCGGCTCCTCGCCCTCGAACGGCACGCGTCCGGCGTTGATCGCGTCCACCTTGTCCGCGACGACGTCGAGCCCGAGGACGGCGTAGCCGGCGCCCGCGAGCATGCACGCGACGGGCGTGCCGACGAAGCCGAGGCCGACGACGGCCAAACGGGCGGTGCGGTCGTCGAGCTGGGCGGCAAGTTGGTCGAACCGTGCTGCATCGCGCATCGGAGTCCTGTTCCGTTCGTCGCCGTCTGATCCGTTGGTCGCCGCGGCCGCGCTCATCACCACGTGGCGCCCCGCTCGCCCGCCGCGACGACGGCGCGGGCGAGGCGCAGCGCCGCCAGGCCGTCCTCGCCGCTGACGATGGGCGGCGTGCCGTCGCGTACGGCGGCGGCGAAGGCGGCCAGTTCGGCCACGAGCGGCTCGCCGCCCTCGATGCGAATCGACGTCGTGTTGCCCTCGACGACGCCCTGCAGCTGGCCGAACGATTCCCAGTGGGCGTCGGCGGCCGTGTTCTCGTGGAACGTGAGCGTCTGACGGAGGTAGTCGGCGACGAACATGCCGCGCTCACCGGTGACGGAGAGCTCGCGGATCTTGGTCGGCGTCAACCAGTTGATGTTCAGCAACCCGATCTCGCCGTCTTCGAATCGCAGAAGACCGACCAAAAGGTCCTCGTGCGCGGTGTGGATCTGCTGCGCCGTCTCCGCTTGGATCCGCACCACCTCGGTGCCGACGATCCAGCGCAGGATGTCGAGGTCGTGCGTCGCCAGGTCGATGACGACCCCCACGTCGCGCACGCGGTTCGGGAACGGACCGAGGCGGCGGGCCTGCACCGTGAACACGCGGCCGATCTCGCCCGCATCGACCCGCCGTTTCAGCTCGCGCACGGCCGGGTTGAAGCGCTCGACGTGCCCGACGGTCAGCACGACGTCGGCCACGCGCGCGGCGTCGATCATGACCTGCGCCTCGGCCTCAGTGGCGGCGATCGGCTTTTCCACCAGCAGCGAGACGCCGGCGGCGATGACTTCGAGCGCGACCGCGGTGTGCTGTCCCGTCGGCACGACGATGCTCACGAGGTCCGGCTTCTCGCGGGAGAGCAGCGTCCGATGGTCGTCGTACGTGGGTATCCGGAAGCGCCGCTCGATCCACGCCCGGCTGTCGGCCGACGGATCGGCGACGCCGACCAGCTCGACATCATCGAGGCCGGCGTACACGCGGGCGTGGTGGCGGCCCATCGCGCCCGCGCCGATCACCGCGGCGCGCAGCGTCATCGCCCCGCTCCCGGCGGCGGCCCGGCGGCGTCCTCGGTCGGTACGCCGTCGACGAGAGCGACGCCGCAGCCCCAGCACCGGTCGCGGACATCGTCCAACCGATCGCCGCACTTGCAGACCCAGCCGATGCGGCGCGCCGGGTTGCCGACGACCAAGGCGAACGCCTCGACGTCGCGGGTCACGACCGATCCGGCGCCGACGATCGCCCAGCGGCCGATCGATGCGCCGGTCACGACCACGGTCCCGGCCCCGATCGCGGCGCCGTCGCCGACCGTCGTCGATCCGACGACCCAATCGTCGGCCGCTTTCAGGCTGAGGTCCGGGTTGACGGCGCGCGGCACGCGGTCGTTCGTGAAACAGACCTGCGGGCCGATGAAGACGCCGTCGCCGACCGTGAGGCCGTGGTACAAGAGCGCGCCGTTCTGGATCTTGCCGTTCCGCCCGACGCGCACGTCGCTGTCGATGTAAACGTCCTTGCCCACGATGCAGCCATCCCCCAGGACGACGCCGTTCCGGATCTGGCTGTGATGCCAGACCTGGCAGCCGTCGCCGATCCGGGCGCTGGGATCGACGATGGCGGTCGCGGCGATGCGCGCCATCGACGCCGGGGCCGGGGCCGTCACGCGCCCACCGCACTCGTCGTCGCGGTCGCCGACGATGCCGACGATGCCGACG
>JBDTSC010000001.1:0-45034 GCA_039931375.1 Ardenticatenales bacterium | reverse complement strand
GACCCGGTCCTTGTATCCAGGATGCTTGCGGGATCTCGCCGTGGTGCGACGGCGAGTGTGCGTTGCTCGGGAATTGCGCTCCCCGCCACCCCCGCCGAGGCCCTGCGGCTCTGCACGCCCCGGATCCTCCCACCCCGCGCCCCACCATCACACGCCCGACCTCACATCCTCGCACCCGAGTCGTCGCCAATACCTCGCCGGAGTACCCCGGATCTCCGTTTGATGCGCTCGCCCTGAGCGCGCTAGCCCAATTTCCCAAACCCGCGCATCATCCCCCCGACCATCCCGTCCAGAACCCGTCCCGTCCCGCCGCGCCGCCCACAAGGACCCGCGATGCCACCCCCGTCCGAGTCGACGAATCCCAACGGTGTCGACGCGCCCATCTCCTCGCCGGAGCCCACACCCACCCCACCCCTCCGCCCCTACCCCCCCACCGACCGCTGGGACGACTGGACCGAGCACGACCCCCGCGCCTGGCCACGCCGCGTCAAGCGCAACTACATGCTCATCCCGACGGTCTGCTTCAACTGCGAGAGCGCGTGCGGGCTGCTGGCGTACGTCGACCGCGACACGCTCGAGGTCCAGAAGTTCGAGGGGAACCCGGAGCATCCGGGCAGCCGCGGGCGCAACTGCGCCAAGGGGCCGGCGACGCACAACCAGGTGCACGATCCCGAGCGGATCCTGTATCCCCTGAAGCGCGCCGGGAAGCGCGGCGAGGGCAAGTGGGTGCGCACGACGTGGGACGAGGCGCTGGCCGACATCGGAGGGCGGATCCGCAAAGCGTTCGATGAACAGCGGCACGACGAGGTGATGTACCACGTCGGGCGGCCGGGGCACGACGGGCTGATGGAATACGTGCTGTGGGGCTGGGGCATCGACGGCCACAACAGCCACACGAACGTCTGCTCGGCGTCCGCACGGGCCGGGTACGCCTTCTGGACGGGGCTAGACCGGCCGTCACCCGACCACGCGAACGCGCGGGTGATCCTGCTGATCAGCTCCCACCTCGAGACGGGCCACTACTTCAACCCGCATGCCCAGCGAATTATCGAGGCCAAGCTGAACGGCGCCAAGCTGATCGTCCTGGACACGCGCCTGTCCAACACCGCCAGCCGCGCCGACCACTGGCTCTCGCCATGGCCCGGCAGCGAGGCCGCGATCTTGCTCGCGATCGCCCGCCACATCGTCGCCACCGGCCGCCACGACCGCGAGTTCGTGCGCCGGTGGGTGAACTGGGAGGCGTGGCTCGAGCACGATCATCCGGACGACGAGCGCACGTTCGAACGGTTCGAGGCGCGCTTCCTCGAGCTGTACGCACCGTACACGTTCGACTACGCCGCGGCCGAGAGCGGCGTCGACGCAGCGGTCATCGCGCAGGTGGCCGACGTCGTCGCGGACGCCGGGTCGCGGCTGGCGGCGCACACGTGGCGCAGCGCGACCGCGGGCAACCTGGGCGGCTGGCAGGTCGCACGATGCCTGTTCCTGCTGAACGTCCTGACGGGATCCGTCGGCACGACGGGCGGCACGTCGATGAACGCGTGGGACAAGTGGGTGCCGCGGCCACCGCAATTGGCGCCGAACCCGCCGCGCTGGAACGAGCTATCGTGGCCGCGCGAGTACCCGCTGACGTACTTCGAGCTGTCGTTCCTGCTGCCGCACTTCCTCAAGGAAGGGCGCGCCAAGCTCGACACGTACTTCACGCGGGTCTACAACCCGGTCTGGACGAACCCGGACGGCGCGACGTGGATCGAGGCGCTGACAGACGAATCGAAGGTGGGCCTGCACGTCTGCTTGACCCCCACATGGAGCGAGACCGCCCACTTCGCGGACTACGTCCTGCCGATGGGCCATTCGAGCGAGCGCCACGACGTGATGAGCACCGAGACGCACGCCGGCTGCTGGATCGCCTTCCGGCAACCCGTGCGCCGCGTCGCGCTCGAAAAGATGGGCCGGCCGGTCGAGTTCACGTGGCAGGCGAACCCGGGCGAGGTGTGGGAGGAGACCGAGTTCTTCATCGCCCTCTCGTGGCAGATCGATCCCGACGGCTCGCTGGGCATCCGCAAGCACTTCGAGTCACCGCACCGTCCGGGCGAGCGGATGACCGTCGACGACTACTACGGCTGGCTGTTCGACCACAACGTCCCGGGCCTGCCCGAAAAGGCCGCCGCCGAGGGCCTGACGCCGTTGGCCTACATGCGCAAGTACGGCGCCTTCGAGCTGCGCCGCGGTCCGGGCGCGCCGTACGACCAGCCCGTCGCCGCCGACCTCCTGGCGGACGCCCGCACGGATGACGACGGCGTCGTCTGGTCGCCCGCCCCGGCTGCGCATGGCGCGAACATCACGCCCCACCCCGCGTTCCCGCCCGGTGCCGACGGCCGGCGCGTCGTCGGCCGCCGTGTCGACGGCGACCCTGAAGGCACCGTCCGCCGTGGCTTCGACACGCCGTCGCGCCGCCTCGAGTTCTTCTCGCCGACGTTGGCCGAATGGGGCTGGCCGGAGTGGGCGCTGCCGGGCTACACGCCCAGCCACGTCCACCCGAGCCGGATCGACGCCGCCAAGGGCGAGATGGTGCTGATCAGCACATTCCGGCTGCCGACGCTGATCCACACCCGCACCGGCAACAGCAAGTGGCTGTACGAGATCAGCCACAACAACCCCCTCTGGCTCCACCCCGCCGACGCGGCGCGCCTGGGCCTGAAGACCGGTGATCTGGTGCGCATCGAGACCGAGATCGGCCACTTCATCGACCGCCTGTGGGTCACCGAGGGCATCCGGCCCGGCGTCGCGGCGTGCTCGCACCACCTGGGCCGCTGGCGGTTGACCGAGGAGGGCGGCGGACGATTCAGCACCGCGCTGGTCGATCTCACGCGCGACGGGCAGCCCGTGGTCGCGGTTCCGACGGCGGTCGCAATGTCGGCAGGGGGTGGTTACGACAGCGGCGGCGACGACACGAGCGCATCGCACGATGGCCAGGAATGGGCCATGCGCCGCATCAAGGGCGCCGGGCCGTTCAAGAGCGCCGATCCGGACACGTCGCGGATCTGGTGGAAGGACGTCGGTGTCCATCAGAACCTGACGTTCCCGGTGCAGCCCGACCCGGTGAGCGGCATGCACTGCTGGCACCAAAAGGTGACGATCCGGCCCGCGCTGGCGGATGATCGCATCGGCGACGTGCACGTCGACACGGCGCGGTCGATGGCGGTGTACCGCCGCTGGCTGGCGATGGCGCGGGGCGCCGACGACGTGTCGCCGGACGGGACGCGGCGGCCGTACTGGATGTTGAGGGCGTATCGTCCCCAACGGGACGCGTACCGGTTGTAGTGGCGGGCATGTTCGTCGATGAACCGAACGGAACAAGCGGAGCAGCAAGAGCATGAACATGAGCGTGGTGGGTCTCGTTGTTGGCGCGATCGCTCTGGCCCTCGTCGCCGCCTGGGCGGCGCGGCGCGGGTGGCGGATCGCGAACCCGTGGGGCCGCTGGATCGCGGCGATCGTCGGCGTGCTCGTCACGCTGGCGGCAGCAGCTGCGGCGATCGTCCTGATGATCGGGCTCTATCGCTTGCGCAACCAGGACGATCATCCCATCCCCAAGATCAAGGTCGAAGCGTCGGCCGAGGCGCTCGATCGTGGCGCGCACCTGGCCGAGGCGTGCGCGGGCTGCCATTCGGGGACCGGTGACCCCCCGCTCGACGGGAGCACGAAGGACAACTTCCTGGAGGGGCTCGGCGCGCTCTACCCGCCCAACCTCACGCCCGGCGGCGTGATCGGCGATCGCTCCGACGGCCGGATCGCGCGCGCGATTCGCGAAGGCATCGGCATCGACGGGCGGCCGCTGATCATCATGCCGTCACCGTACTTCCACAGCTTGAGCGACGAGGACACCGCGGCGATCATCACCTATCTGCGCAGCCAGCCCGCGGTCGACGAGCAGGTGCCCCAGCGCGAGCTCGGGCCGATGGCGACGCTCCTGATCGGCGCCGGGATGTTCCCGTTGTCCGTCCAGGAACCGATCGAGGACGTGATCGACCCGCCGGACACGGAATCGCCCAAGAAATGGGGCAAGTACCTCTCGACGGTCATGGCCTGTGGCGAGTGCCACGGCGACGACTTCCACGGCAAGACCGGCGGCAATGGACCTTCCGGTCCCGACCTGACGGTCTACGCCGACAAGTGGTCGCCAGAGGAATGGCGCGACACGATCCGCAACGGCGTCGATCCGACCGACAACAAGCTCGATCCCGACGAGATGCCGTGGAAGGACTACTCCGACGCGCTGAGCGACGACGAGCTTGAGGCGATCCATGCGTACATCGCCAGCGTGCCAAAGAAGGGTGAAGACGATACGGAGAACTGAGAGGCCGCCGACGAAGGTCACGGCGCCGACCGCCGCGGGACGTTGTTGACCGCGCGCGCCGATGGTGCGGACCTGCGCCTCCTCGCCCGCGTCTGGCTCGCGGAGCCGGACGATGAGGTCATGGCTGCGCTGCGCACTGCGCCCGCCGTGGCCGAGCACGTTCCGGCGGCAGGCGGCGACGCGGTGCGCGTTGATTTGGCCGTGGCCTGGCTCGACCTGGTCAGCCGTCACGTTCCGCCGCACGAGAGCGTCTTCATCGACCCGTCCGCGATGCTCGATGCGCCCGCGACGGCGCGGTTTCGCGCCACGTTGGCGGCGGCCGGCTGGTCGCCGCCGCCGGGCCTGCGCGTGCCCGCCGTCGACCATCTCGGCGTGTCGCTGCTGGCGCTGACCGAACTGGGTGACGCCGGTACACCGATCCTCACCGACCACCTTCTGGTCTGGCTGCCGCTCTTCGCCGACGCCGTCGCGGCCGCCGGACCCGCCGTCCACCCGCTCTACTCCGCCGCGGCGCGCGCGACCCTGGACGCCGTGCTGACGCTCGGCGACCGGCTGCCGCTCGATCGGTTGCCGGTGCGCTCGGGCGACGTCGTACCCTTGCTGCCGCCTCGGCCGCTGTACCGCTCCAACGATCGAGGCGATGGGCCGGCCGGCCCGCGGTTAGACGACGTGGCGGCTCTCGACGGCCGGTCGGCCGACGACGCGGCCGACAACACATCCGACGACACATCCGACAAGATGTTCGTCGACGGCGTACCCGGCGGGGCGTCCGTTCGCCTCCGAGATGTCCTCGACGCACTCCTCTATGCGGTGGACGCCGGCCTCTATTTGGGCCGCGCCGACATCGCCGCCGTCGCCGCCGCGGTCGACCTGCCGCTTGGCCTTGGCGATCGACGAGCGATGCTGCGCGGTCTCTTCGAGTCAGCCGGTCGGTACGACGCCATCGTCCCGCTGCTCGACGCGCTCGATGCGCGCTGGGCGGCGGCGGGGGCGCGGTACGCGGCGTGGCGCGAGGGGCATGCGGCGTGGGCGGTCTACGAGGCGGCGTGGCGGGCGCGGTTGGACGCGACGCGGGCGGCGCTGGCGACGTGGCGGGCGGCGGCGGGGGACCGACCGTAGGCGCCGTCCGCCCAGGGAAGCCCGGCGATCTACCGCCCCCGCGCCACCATGAACACCCTCCGGAACGGAAACACCGTCCGCCCATCCACCCCGCGCGGATACGCCGCACGCACCCGCCGCGCGTATTCGGCCATGAACGTCGCCCGCTCGCCGTCCTCCAGCGCGTTCAGGACGGGCCGCAAGCCCGTCCCCTTCACCCACTCGACGACCGGATCCTCACCGTCCAGGATATGGAGGTAGGTCGTCTCCCAAACGTCGACGTCGTCCGCCGCGCCGGCCAGGATGTCGTAGTAGCGCTCCGGCTCCGCGACCCACGGCTCTGCCAGCGAGGCGCGCAGTTCGGGCGAGCCGAGCGGGCGGCCGCCCGGCCCGCCGTCCGCGAGCGTTTCGCGCATGAGGCGATGGGACGGTGCGCCCCAGTTCAGCGGCATCTGGACCGCCAGCCAGCCGCCCGGCGCGACGTGGCCCAGCCAGCGCGGCAGCAGGACATCGTGGCCCTGCAACCATTGCAGCGTGGCGTTGCTGAAGAGCACGTCGACCGGCGCGGCCGGCGCCCAGTCGTACGCGTCCGCCTCGACCCAGCGCACGGTCGATGGCTCGGCGGCGGCGGCGGCGAGCATCTGCGCCGAGTGGTCGACACCGATGACGGCGGCGTCGGGCCATCGCTCCGCCAACAGGCGCGTGATGTTGCCGGTCCCGCAGCCGAGGTCGACGACGGTGCGCGGAGCGGCGGGCTGGACGCGCGCCAGCAGATCGATCGCCGGGCGCAGGCGTTCGTCGCCGTAGCGCATGTATTGGGCGGGGTCCCATCGCGTGCCGGCCAGCCGGCTGCGTTCCGTGGGTGTGGACATGGACGATCCTCATTGTTGCCGGGCGGTGCGCCGACGTAGCATAGTCCGCGACGCTGCAAACGAACCGCCCGATCAGGAGAGACTCGATGCCCGAGCCATCATCGGCTGATCCCATCGCCCCCGACATCGTACGCACCTTCGTCGCCGCCGGCCACAGCGACCTGGCGACGGTCCAAACCCTCCTCGCCCAGCACCCGACGCTGCTCAATGTGGGCCATGAGTGGCGCCCCGGCGACATCGAAACCGCCGTCCAGGCCGCCGCCCACGTCGGCAACCGCCCGATCGCCGAGTTCCTGCTCGGCCAAGGCGCGCAGCTGAGCATCTGCACCGCCGCCATGCTCGGTCGCGCGGACGAGGTCGATCGTCTGCTCGCCGACGACCCCGCGCGCATCGGCGAACCAGGCGCCCACGGCATCCCGCTCCTGGCCCACGCCGCACTGTCCGGCGATGCGGATCTCGTCGCCTCGTTGCACGGTCGCGGCGCGCGGGAGGGCGTGTCGTTTGCCCTCCACAACGCCGCGCGCCGCGGCATCGAGCCGATCGTCCGCTACCTGCTCGCGAACGACACGCCCGACCTCGCGTGGCAGGACTTCCAGGGCAAGACGGCGCGCGAGGTGGCGGAGGCCGGTGGGCATTCGGCCGTGGTCGCGCTGCTCGACTGATTCGACGGCCGCAACGGACAAGGCTTCACACGGCCCAGTTCGCTTTCGCGGGTCCGCCGGCCGCACACCGCTCCCGAACCGCCCCGCCCCGCTCGTCCCGCCCTTCACCGAAACGGAGCGTTCATCGATGTCGATGCTGCATCTCGGGCTGCGCCACCGGCGCCAACTCGCCGTCCTCGGATCGCTCGTCCTCGCCACGGCGCTGTGCCTGGCGCTGGTCGTGGCGCGCTGGGCGTGGACGCATCAGGCGACGCACAGCTGGCTGCTGTGGAACCTGTTCCTGGCGTGGCTGCCGGCGGCGGCGGCGCTGGGAGCCTACAACCTGCGAACGCGCCGGGGGCTTGGTGCACGCGCCGCCTTCATGGCGTGTGGCGTCGTCTGGCTCGGCTTCTGGCCGAACGCGCCGTACCTGGTGACCGACCTGATCCACCTCCGCCCAGCGGTTGAAGCGCCGGACTGGTACGACCTCATGATGTACGTTACGTTCGCGTGGACGGGCTTCTTCCTGGGGCTCGTGTCGCTGTACGTCATGCAGATGGCCGTGTCGCGCGCCTACGGGGTGGTGTCCGGCTGGGCGGTGTCCGTCGGCGCGCTTGCCCTCGGCGGCTTCGGCATCTACCTGGGCCGCTTCCTGCGCTGGAACAGCTGGGACGTCCTCACCCGGCCCGGCGCCCTCCTGGGCGACATCGCCCACCGCATTTTCCACCCGTTGGCCGATCCGAGGGCGACGGTCTTCTCTCTGCTCGCCTCGCTCTGGCTGGGGGCGATGTACTTGATGCTCGTGGCGGTGAGCCGGCTGGGGGCGGACGATGGGAGTACGACGCTCGGCGGGTGACTGGTACGCACGTGGCTGGTACGCGCGTGACGTCGCGGCCTATACGACGAGATGAACGAATGCGCCGCGGGCTGGTGCGTCCACCAGCCCGCGGCGTCTGTTCGGACGTGTCGGCGGCCGATACGCGCCGATCCGGTCATCCGGGATGGGGCGCGCGAGGTCGTCGGCTTGTCATTCCCAGCCGGCTAGTCTGACCGTGTGAATCGTCGGGGCCGAGCTGGGGCTCGGCGGTCCCAGGGGAGGAAACGTGTCACACGGTGGCATCGCGCTTGGCTGGTGCTACTGCGCGTCCGTCGGCAAGCTCAGCGTGAAGTGGAGCGTGCTGTCCGGCTCGTAGTTGAAGAGCTGGATCGTGTAGTTGGGGTTCGTCTCGGAGCACGGCACCTGGAACGTCACCTCCTCGATCGAGGCGATGTCCGTGCGGCGAATGCTCTGCAGGTAGTAGCGTTGCGACGGCCCTTCCCAGAGCCGCTCACCGTACGGGCTGTCAGTGAGCATCGTGTCGCCATTGTTGTTCCAAACCTGGAAGCCGATGGCCTCCTCGACCGGCATGCCGCTGGGCCGCATGTCGTAGTTCAGGCGCACGGTGTAGGTCCGGCACGCCTGCAGCACCGGCGTGAACGACGCGCTCGCGCCGCCGTTCGCGTTGGCCAGCACGCCGTCGTGGGCCAAGACCACGTCCGGGTTGGGGGTCCCGGTGGCGGCGAAGGCTGCGTGCGGCGCAGCCACGAACGTGGCGACGAGGGCGAGGGTCAGGGCGGCGAACAGGGTGCGTACAGCGTTCAGGGGGGAGGTCATCAGCGGTCTCCTGGGGGGGAGGGAGAGGGACGACGCCATCGTCGCGACGGCGCCGCGGTCGGCATCGGGCCGACGATAGAGCAAGACGCGCGTCGAGACGGCGGGGTGACTGACGGGATGCTGACGGGACGCGGACGATACGAAGGAGCGATCACGGTTCGACGTTTGGCGGCAAGAACGGCACGATAGGGCCGGCGCCCAGGCGACGGCCATTCATGGAGAAGCAGATGAGCAGCGCGCGATCGTCGACAAGCACCCGCTTCGCAGGATGGCTCTTCGTGAGCGCCATCGCCGGTGCATGCAGCGCCGGGCCGACAATCGCACCACCGACGCCGGAACCGACCTGGGACATCAGCGTTCCGTATGTTAAGCCGACCCATCTTCCGCCCGAGGTCGTTTCGGCGCCGAATCAGCCCCTGCCGCCGCTCACGCCCGTTCCCCCGCCGTCGACCCTCGGACGCCCTCGCCACGACCTTGGCCCGCCGGCGTCACAGCCGGCCGAGATCGGACGGACCTACGCGTTCGCCACGGACCACTGCGGGCTGGACGATTCGGTCGACTTCGATGGCAGCTACTGGACGGTGTCCGCGATGTCCGACGACCCCAAGTCCGTGTCGGTTAACAGCGCGATCGGGACGATCACGCTCGAGAGCCACGATGTCGCGCTGTTCCGCTCCGGTGCGTTTGCCGCGCGGCTCGCGCGCCTGACAGGCACGGTTTGGGGCCGAACGTGCATGTGAGCGACGGCGGCGACCATTCCGACCGCGCCGCCCGCCGCGCCGTTGCCGATGGTGCCACCGGTGACGACGAGGCCCTTGCATTCCACCCTGTCACGGCCGCCCGCTGGTCCGACCTTGTAGCCCTCTTCGAGGCGCGCGGCGGACCGAAGGCGTGTTGGTGCATGGTGTGGAGGGCCACCACCGCCGAGGCCAAGGACACGAGCGGCACGGCGCGCCGCTCGGCGCTCGAAGGGCGGGTGAAGGGTGGCGTCCCAGTCGGCATTCTCGGCTACCGCGACGGCGTGCCCGTGGCGTGGTGCTCGATCGCGCCGCGCGAGACGTATCGGCCGATGGGCGGCGTCGACGGCGACGGCGGGCACGCCCCGAACGCCGACCCGGTCCAACGCGGGCGCGAGAACGGCGCGCGGGTCGAAAGTGTCTGGTCGGTCGTGTGCTTTTTCATCCCGAAGGCGATGCGTGGACAGGGCATCATGCCGCGCCTGCTCAAAGCGGCCGTCGAGCACGCGCGGCTGCACGGGGCGACGGTGGTCGAGGCCTACCCCGTCGATCCCGACTCACCCAGTTACCGGTTCATGGGCTTCGTCCATACCTTCGAGGCGGCCGGCTTTCGCGAAGTCGGGCGGGCGGGGATACGGCGACACGTTATGCGCCTCGATGCCGTGGCGCTCGGGAGCGAGACGACGTGAACTTCGCGACGACGATGCTCCTCGCCCTCCGCGCCGCCGGCATCTTCGCCGTCGGCCTCGGCGCCCTCCACTTCTTTTTCCCGTGGCTCCTGGACTTCCGCGCCGCCATCCCCGTCGACGGACCGCCGCTTCGCCCGCTGCGGCTGCCGGGCGTCCGCTACGCCACGACGCGCGGTGACGTGTATGGCATCGCGCTCGTCATGAACCACTGCGTCAGCTACACGATCGTATCGATCGGCCTCGCCGACGTGCTCGCCTCACGCTGGATGACGATGCCGGCCGGGCGGCTCGTGGCCCTTTGGATCGCCGGGTTCTACGCGATACGCGCGGCCAGCCAGTTCTACCTTGGGCGGCGTCGCGGCGACCGGGCGGTCATGGCTGGGTTCGCCGCCCTTGCGGCACTGCACGCCGTCGTCTTCTTCGCCGCCGCTCGCTGATGCCCCGCATCGGCGCTCGCGTCACCATGCTCGCCGACGCAGCACATCGCCCGTGGCCGCTCCCGGCCAAGCCGTGGGCCATGGCGATGTCGTGGCACGACCTCCTCTTCCTGCACTGGCCTCTCCCGCCCGCCGTCCTGGCTCCGTTCATCCCGCCACCCCTCACCCTCGACACGTTCGACGGCCAAGCCTGGCTCGGCGTCGTCCCGTTTCACATGTCGCGCATCCACCTGCGCAACCTGCCGCCGATCCCGGGCACCGCTGCGTTCCCCGAGATCAACGTACGCACGTACGCCGTCGCGCCGGACGGCCGCCGCGGCGTCTGGTTCTTCAGCTTGGACGCCACGAGCTGGCTGGCCGTCCGCGCCGCGCGCGCCTGGTTCGGCCTGCCGTACTTCGATGCCGTGATCGACGTCAAGGCGGTCGATCAAGGCTCCGACGCCCGTGCCGCCGCCACGGCCGACGCGGTCGCCACCAGCGCGAACGACGGCTTGCCTCCGCGGCGCGGTATCGACTACACCTCGACCCGCACTCACCGCGGCGCCCCCGCGGCCGCGTTCAACGCGCGCTACGGGCCGACCGGCCCAGTCGTCCGCGCCGCGCCCGGTTCGCTCGACCACTGGCTGACCGAGCGCTACGCGCTGTTCGCCGTCGATCGCCGCGGGCGCGTTGGCTGTGGTGAGATCCACCACGCGCCGTGGCCGCTGCAACCCGCGGCGGTCGAACTGCGGCACAACACGATGGCCGAGCCGCTCGGCGTCATGCTCGACCCGGTGGCCAACGTGGCATCCGTGGCCGACGTAGCCGATGAGTCCCCTGAGTCCCATGTGTCCGATGGGTCCGATGGGTCCGGTGGGTCCGCTGCGGCCGGTGCGGCCGGTGCGATCGCCGTCGCCGCTACGGCCCGCGCGACGGCTCCGCCGCTGGCGCACTTCGCCCGTCGGTTGGACGTCGTGGCGTGGCCGCTGCGCGCGCTTCCACGGTGAGGAGCAGCGGCCGGAACGGATCGCCACGGCGACTCTCCGCCGCACGCAGTAGCGTCAGCGCCCCCTCGACATCGCCCGCCTCCAGCGTCGCCTGGCCGTCGACGTAGAGCACGCCCGCCTCGCTGAAGAGATGGGTCGGCTCGACGATGCCGGGCAGCGCGCCGCCGTCCAGGGCGGTTTCGAAGGCCGCATCGGCGGTCGCGTACGCGGAGCGGGCAGCGGTCCGATCGCCGGCGGCCAGCGCGTCCTCGGCCGCGACGTAGCGGCTGAAGGCTTCCGACAGGGCGCCCGCCGGCCCGCCGATCCCGTCGCGAGCCGTGGACGTCGCGGCCTGTGCGATCGCCGCCCTCGCCGACGCTGGGTCGTCCGCTTCGAAGGCGGCGTCGGCGTATTGAAGGCGGCCGTTGACCGCGACGGCGTTCGCGAGCGCGGTGGCGGATGCGCTCGCGGCGGGGTCCGACGTGGAAGACAGGCGTTGGCCGCCGCCTTGCCCGGGCAGCCCGAACCCGCGGCCCGCGACGATCGAGGCGATGCCGGCGATCGCGATGAGCAGCCACAGGAGCGCGTACCCCCGCGTGGGGCGGTTGATGCGGGGTGGCATCGCGGTCGCCGTTACGTCCGCTACGGCCGCGGCACGGGCGCGTTCGCGCCGCCGGCCGCGCGCTCCCAGGCCAACGCGGGGCTTTCGATGCCGCTGATCGCCTCGAGATCCGCCATCAGCGCAAGCACCGCTTCGCGTGTCGCGTCCGCCATCGCCTGCATCGCCTCGCGGGACGGGCGCGGACCGGCGTCCGGCCAGCGCATCGGATCACCGAACTTGATCCAAATCGTGCCGCGGCGAGGGATGAATCGTCCGGGCGGAAGGAGCAAGTGGGTGCCGTGGATGGCGCATGGGAAGACCGGCACACCCGCCTTCAACGCCAGCCAGACGAAGCCCGGATCGAACGGCAACAACCGTCCGTCCCGGCTGCGCGTACCCTCCGGCGCGATGCCCAACATGAAGCCGGCCGCGAGAACGGCCCGCATCGAGCGCAGCGCGACCATGTCCTGCTCGTCCCGCTTGATCGGAATGCCGCCGATCCAGCGCAGCGGACCAAAGGCGGCCTCGCGCTTGAGCGCCACGAACCCTGGGTTGCCGTAAGCATGGCCGGCCACATAGTCGAGCGCGCTGCCGTGGCTGAACGCGATAATGGCCCCGTTGCCGGGCGGCGGCAGGTTGTCTCGGTCGATGATGTGGGTGGTCAGGTAGCGATCGAAGAGCAGGCGCATGAGCCAAAAGGCCAACCGGTACGCCCACGGGTAGGTGAGCGGTACGCCGTCGGCCAGCGAACGCTCGCCGCCGCGCGATTCGCCGCCGGGCCGGGTGCGCGCCGTGGATCGCTTCGTCACGCCGGCGGCCCCGCGCGACGGGCGACCCGGCCGAGGACCAATCCCTCGACCAGAAGCAGCAGCGCCAGTACGCCGGCCGCGCTCTGCCAGAACCAGTCGGGAAACAGTTGGATCAGCCGGCTGTCGGCGGGAAACTGCCACGTGCCTGCCGCGAACAGCAGCTCGTGAAACGTCGTGAACAGAGCGTTCCACGCCCCCCCGATCAACACGCCGATGATCAGCGTGACCCCCACGCCCAGCCGCCCCCCGCCAGCGAT
This sequence comes from Ardenticatenales bacterium, assembly GCA_039931375.1. Lineage (GTDB taxonomy): Bacteria > Chloroflexota > Anaerolineae > Epilineales > Epilineaceae > Avedoeria. The sequence goes on along the minus strand of JBDTSC010000001.1, from coordinate 31,920 downwards.
CGCCGCCATCGTCCTCCTGCGCCGCGTCCGCCCATCGGCCGCCAGCGCGATCGCGATCGCGCCCGCCGACGCCAGGCCAAGCCGGAACAGGACGGCGATGACACGACGAACATCCGTGAGATGGTCGATCTCGGACTGAGTATATAACGCCGGGCCGACCGCCTCGCCGGCGGCCTGGCTTGACGCGCCGTCGTCCGACGGGCCAGCCTCGCCGGCCTGGCCACCATCGGCGGGGGCGACGTTTCCGACGGGGCCGACGCGCGCCTCGGGACCGGGCGTGCCCGCGCGCGGTGCGGCGCGGTCGGCGGCGATCCGCGGCCCATCGTTGGCTATGTCGATCAGCGCAGCGATCACTTCGCGCGGCGCCCGCCCGGCCACGTAGGCCGTCGTCGCCGCCGCGGCCGATGCGACGAAAGGCGGCGGACCGGCCAGCGCCGCGTCCGCCGGGCGTAGAGGGCCGTATGCCGCGCGCAGGTAGAGCGGGCTGCAGACGAGCCAGACATTCGCGGCGATCAGCATCAAGACGGTGGCCACGGCCAATATGTACCGGATCGGCCACGGCCATCGGGAAGCCGACCCAGACGAGCGGGCCATCAAGCGTCGATACCGAGGCGCCGCAGCAGGAGGGTTACAACCCCCTCGGCGTCCAGCACGTCCGTATCGACCATCACCGCGTCCGCCGCGGCGACGAGCGGCGCGTGCGCTCGACGCCGATCGCGATCGTCGCGGGCGATCGTCGACGCCAGCTCGTCCGCCCATACGGCCGGCTCACCGCGCCGCAGCCGCTCGCGAAAGCGACGGCGAGCGCGCTCCTCGGGGGTCGCTTCGAGGAACACCTTCAGCCCCGCATCCGGCAGCACGACGGTGCCGATGTCGCGGCCGACCATGACCACCGGCGATGCGGTCGCCACGGCGCGCTGCGCGTCGAGCAGCGAGGCACGCACCTCAGCGTGCTGGCTGACAGCGGAGATGGTCGCATCCACCGCCGGGTCGCGCAGGCCGGCGGTGATGTCGCGACCACCGGCCGTGACGCGGTAACCGGCGGCCGCACCGTCATCGGCCCGCACGACGATCGGGTGCGCCGCCGCCAGTCGCGCCAGCGCCGGGCCGTCGCCGATATCGACCTGCTCGTTCAGGGCCAGCCATGTCAGGGCGCGGTAGATCGCCCCGGTATCGAAGTAGAGGTACCCCAGACGCTCGGCCAGCAGCCGTCCGACGGTGCTCTTCCCGACGGCCGCCGGACCGTCCAGCGCGATCGCTCGGGGAACGCCCGGCGCAGCGCGATCGCGGTGCGGCGCGGTCACGACGGGCTCGGGTTGCTCGGGCCGCGGGCGGGTCGATGGCCACGCGACGGCGGGCTCGGCGGGCTCGGCCGGTTCGCGGGCGGGCGCGGACGGGTACGCGTGGCGCCGCCGCCCCACTGCTTGGGGCCGCCCGGCCGCCGGGATGGCGGTCGCAGGGCGGCGTTGCGCGGGCTGCCGTCTCGTGCCGGAGCGCTGAGGCCGACGAGACGGCGCAGGTCCGCCAGCTCGCGCCCGGCGAGCGGTCGCGCGGCGCCGCTCGGAAGCCGGCCCAGCTGAACCGGACCGATCGCAACACGCTTGAGGTGCACGACGTCGTACCCGACATGCGCCATCATGCGGCGGATCTGCCGCTTGCGGCCTTCGCGCAGCGTGACCGCCAGCCACGTGCCGTCCGCCGTCGTGCGAAGCTCTTTCAGTTCCGCGGGCTGAGTCGGGCCATCCTCGAGCGTGACCCCGGCGCGCAGCTCGTTGAGCACTTCCTCGCTCGGGTAGCCGGAGACCAGGACGTGGTACACCTTGCTGTGCGCAAAGCGTGGGTGCATGAGGTGATGGGCCAGCTCGCCGTCGTTCGTGAAGATCAACAGCCCGGACGAGGCGACGTCGAGCCGCCCCACCGGATATACCCGCGCGCGGCTCGGCACGAGGTCGCTGGCCAGCGGCCGTCCCTCCGGGTCGCTGAGCGTGGTCACGACACCGGGCGGCTTGTGGACGGCCCAGTACTCGAGTGGCTCCGCCGCCAAGGCGACGCCGTCCACCACGATCGTGTCCACGCGCGGGTCGGCGGCGGCGCCCAGCTCCGAAATGACCTGTCCGTTCACCTGAACGCGGCCCGCCGTGATGAGCGCCTCCGCTCGCCGTCGGGAGCACAGCCCCGCGGCGGCGATGATCTTCTGCAACCGCTCCCGCGCCACGCCGCTACAGAACGACGGGGTCTTGTGCGCCGTCGTCCTCGCTGATGGCCGGATCCGAGCCGCCGAAGGCTTCGATCGGGGGCAGATCGGCCACGCTCGAAAGGCCGAAGTAGGCCAGAAACTGAAACGTCGTGCCGTACTCGACCGGATTGCCGACGGTGGCACGGCGGCCCACGGACTCGATGAACTCGCGCGCGAGCAACGTGCGCAGGACGCCGTCGCAGCTAACCCCGCGCAGCGCCTCCATCTCCGGCCGCGTCAACGGCTGTCGATACGCGATGATCGACAGCGTCTCGAGCGCCGGTCGGGACAACCGCCCGTCCTGCGACAACCCGAGGAACCGCTGGACGACGGGGGCCGCTTCCGGCGCCGACACCATTTGGACCGTGCCGTTCCGCCGCGCAAGCCGTACGCCGCGACCGGTGAGCGCCGGCGCCAAATCGCCGAGCGCCCGCTCGACCATCGGCTTGGGCACTTCGAGCACTTTGGCCAGCTCGCTCACGGCCACCGGTCGGTCCGCCACGAACAGGATCGATTCGATCAGCGCTGCCAGCGCAAGCCCCGTCGTTTGCGATGCGGCGCCCAGCTCGCGCGCGGCCAACTGCACGACCGCGTCGCCGGCACGACGGGTACGCTGGGATCGCCGGGTGTCGCCGGCATCCATCGCGGCGTCGCTCTCCGCGGCCAACGCGTCTTGATCCGACCGTTCGTTCGCGACCGATGACCCGGCGTCGGCGTTCGCCGAGTCGGTGTTCGCGGCGTCGACGCCCGCCTGCGCCAGCTCGGCCGGCGTGGGCCGAGGCCCGCTGCGGCTGACCCGGGCGCGTCGCTCGATCGGTTCGCGTGTCATGGCTATGGACAGCCCTCAATGCCGTGGGACCACAACATCTAGTGGTGCTCGATCATCTGGGGGCCGATTATAGCATGCCGGGCGGCCGCGACAAGCCCGACCCAGCCCGTTGAACGCACGAAACGAAGGCCCGACGCACACGGCGCCGGGCCTTCGTTCTTCGCGACATCGTACGGGCCGCGGCTATGGCCGCATGAGGCTCTTCAAGCGGTGGAGCGCTCGGTCTCGGATCGCCATCGGCTGTTCCGGCGGGGACGCCAGCCCGAAGGTGCGCAAGCTGACCGGCAGGTAGGCCGGTTTAAGAACGGGCGGCAGCGGCGTCTCCGTGGCCGGCGGCGTGTCCGTTGGCGTCGGCGTGATCGTCGCGGTATCCGTGGGCGTTGCGGTGTCGGTGGGCGTGGGTGTCTCGCTTGGGATCGGCGTGTCCGTCGGCGTCGGCGTATTGGACGCCGTGGGGGATGCGGATGGCGTGAACGTGGGCGTTGCGCCGCCCGCGTAGAAGATCACGAGACGTGGGCCGCGACCGACCGGTGGTGCCGGCTGGGAGTCGCGGCTGGCAAAGACGTAGCGGTGGTCGTCGAGATCCTGATCCTTCGTCGGCCCGATGATCAAGCCGCGATCTTCGATATCGCCGTTCAACCACCCGCGGACCGTCGTCATCAGCGCATCGTTCGTGCTCTCGCCATCCTTGGCGATCACGCGTTTGAACTCGCCGCCGGCGGCGCACTCGCCCAGCTCGCTCTCCCAGAGCGGGCCGACGCGGTTGGGCGTGCGCCCGTCCCACTTGAGCGTATCCTCGTCCCACTTCGAGTTTGCGTTGTTGAACTGAAGCGCGGTGATGTGGCGTCCGCTCGTCGGAGCGAGGTACTCATTGCACCACAGTTCGAGCTGGACCTCGCATAGCGTGGCATCGGGCGGAATGGATGCTGGTATGTCGAAATCGATGAACGTGAGGTGGATCACGTTTTGTTGCAGGCCCGCCACCAACTCGCCGGCACGGCCGACGACGTCGACGTTGGCGGCGATGAACGTGTCTTGCTTGGCGGGGGCATACGCCCGACGGGGATTCACGCAGTCCTGCCGTGGCGCGGCAGCTGCGTCAGATGCACCAAACAGCGGGGCGAGACATGCTAGCCCGACGCTAGCGAGCAGCGGGAACAGGCGCTTCAACGTTTCCTCCTGGACAGGACAGGGCCAAGTAGGCGGGATTCCGGCGCATTAAATCCGATTGGCCGCCCCATCGAAGGAGCACACGCGATGGGGTCAGCCGCCCTGTGGGTTGTCCACAATACACTGGATGACCGGCACCGTCAAGCGTGCTGGAGGGTGAAAATGTCAGAGTGGTCAGGAATCGAGTGTCGGGTACGGGCTCCGGGCGCCAAGGGCCGTCAGTCCTCGATCTTGGGCTCGACCTGATCGCACAGCACCAAGTGCTCCGTGCTTCCCGTCCCAACGTTCCGCCATTGCGGCTCCACGCGCTTGCATCGCTCGACCGCGATCGGGCAGCGAGGGTGGAAGCGGCAGCCCGAAGGAGGATTCAACGGGCTTGGTACGTCGCCCTCGAGGATGATGCGGTCGCGTTTCAGGGTGGGGTCCGGCACCGGCACCGCGCTGATCAGCGCTTTGGTGTACGGGTGCAGCGGGTTGCGGAATAGTTCGTCACGATCCGTGAGCTCGACCATTCGTCCGAGGTACATGACGCCGACGCGGGTGGAAATGTGCTCGACAACGCTGAGGTTGTGGGCGATGAACAGATAGGTGAGCCCATATTCCTTCTGGAGGTCGTCCAGCAGGTTGAGAACCTGGGACTGGATCGACACGTCGAGGGCGGACACGGGCTCGTCGCAGATGATCAACTTCGGCCGCAGCGCCAAGGCTCGAGCGATGCCGATGCGCTGGCGCTGGCCGCCGGAGAACTCGTGCGGGTAGCGGCGGCCGTGCTCGGGATGCAGACCGACCTCGTCGAGCACCTGCTTCACCACGGTGTCCGCGGCGCTTCCGGTGATCCCGTGGACGTGCAGCCCTTCGGCGATGCTCTGGCCGATCGGCATGCGTGGGTCGAGGCTCGAGAACGGGTCCTGGAAGATGATCTGCATGTCCTTGCGGAGGCTCTTCATCTGCCGCCGAGGTACATCGAACACATTCTGCCCGCGAAAGATCGCCTTGCCGGACGTCGGCTCGATCAGCCGCAGGATCGTCCGGCCGACCGTCGTCTTGCCGCAGCCGGACTCACCGACGAGCCCGAACGTCTCGCCCTCGCGAATGTCGAACGTCACCCCATCGACCGCCTTTACCCAGGCGGCGATCCGCTGCATCACGCCGCTGCGGACCGGAAAGTGTTTCACCAGGTTCTGGACCTGCAGGATCGCGGGCCCGGTACCGTTCGCGGACGTCTGTGGCGCGGTCGCCAGCGCGTCGGGTGCGGCGTTGTCCATATCCTCGCTCCAACTTGCGGTCAGGGTTCTTGGTCGGCTCGGGTCGGGCGGTGGGCGATGCGAGCGGGAGCGCTCAGGGCGCCCACCGGCGAGCCGCTTCGTCGGACGAGCGACCGGTCGCCAAAGGCGCCTTGTGGTCGCTCGGCGGATGATCGTGGTATAGCCAACAGCGCACGACGTGGTCCTCCTCGACCGGCAAGAGGTCGGGGTCGACGGCGGTGCATATCGCCAATTGGTACTCGATCCGCGCCGCGCACCGGCCGGCGAATCGGCAGCCCGGGGGCAGGTCGATCAGGCTCGGCACCGTGCCCGGAATCACGGCCAGGCGGGTACGGTGATCGCCCAGGACGGGGATCGACTCGAGAAGGCCGACCGTGTATGGGTGCTTGGGGGACCGGAAGAGCGTAAAGACGTCCGTATACTCGACGATCTGCCCGCCGTACATCACGGCCACGTTTTCGGCCATCTCGGCCACGACGCCGAGGTCGTGGGTGATGAAGATGATCGCAGCGTTTGTGTCTTTTCGCAGCGCGCGCATGAGGTCGAGGATCTGCGCCTGGATCGTTACGTCGAGCGCCGTGGTCGGCTCGTCCGCGATGAGCAGCTCGGGCTGGGTGGCGAGCGCCATCGCGATCATCACGCGTTGGGCCTGACCGCCCGAGATCTCGTGGGGGAAGGCCTTTGACTTGCGAGGGGCGTCGGCGATGCCGACGGTGGTGAGCATGTCGATCGCCCGGGCGCGGGCGTCCTCTCTTGACATGCCCTGATGGATCTCGAACACCTCGGCCACCTGGTCGCCGATGCGGAAGACCGGGTTCAGGCTGGACAGCGGTTGCTGGAAGATCATCGAGATCCGGTTGCCGCGCAGATCCTGCATTTCGCGCGGGCTGGCCTTCAGAAGGTCCCGCCCGTCGAACATGACCTTGCCTTCGACGATGCGGCCGGGGTGTCCCACGAGCTGCATGACGGAGAACATCGTCACGCTCTTCCCGCAGCCGGACTCGCCCACCACGCCGAGCGTTTCGCCTCGCTTCACCGAGATGTCGACGCCATCGACGGCGCGCACGACACCCTCTTCGGTGAAGAAGTAGGTCTTGAGGCCTTGAATCTCGAGCAGGGTGTCCTGCTCCGTCCCGTTCTTGGTCAAGATGTACCCCGATTCTGCGTGGCGGCCGGTCCTCGCGAAGGCGCGGCTTGCACAGGCCGCGGTCCGCAGCGAAAGCAGTTTACTTGATCTGTCCGCGCGGATCGAGGGCGTCGCGAAGCGCATCGCCCATGAAGTTGAAGCTCAGGCTGGTGAGGAAGATCGCCATGCCCGGATAGAAGACCGCCCAAGGCTGACTGAGGATCAGCTGCTGGGCATTGGAGAGCATGTTGCCCCAGCTGGGATTGGGCGCCTGAACGCCAAAGCCCAAGTAGCTCAATCCCGCTTCTCCAACCACCACGGCGCCGATGAACAGGGTCGCCGAGACGAGCACAGGCGCGATGGCGTTAGGAATGAGGTGACGGAGGATAATCCGCATGTCCGAGGCGCCCATCGCGCGCGCCGCCTCCGTGAACTCCTGATTCTTCAGCGAGAGCACCATGCCCCGCACAAGGCGCGCCGCGCCCGTCCAACCCAGGAGGATGAACACGACCGCCAGCACCCCGACGGACCCACCGGGGATGTTTCGCTCGCGCAGCACGACGGACAGGACCATGAAGATGGGGAGCGATGGCAACGTCAGAAGGAAGTCGACGGCCCGCATGAGCACGCTGTCCGTCCAGCCCCCGAAGTAGCCGCTGATCGCTCCGATCACGGTGCCCAGGATCTGCGAGACGAAGACGACGATGAGCGCAAGCGACAGCGAAACGCGGCCACCCTGCATCAGACGGGTCAAGGTGTCCCGCCCGTTGTCGTCGGTTCCAAGGACGTACAGTCGATGTTCGGCCGTGATTCCCGGCGCCGTGCTCGCGACCCACCCGGTAGCGACTTTGGAGATTCGATCGTCGTGGACCGTTGCCGGGTCACCATAGTCCCAGAGCAACGTCACCTTGGAGCCGGGCGGCAAGCGGTTCAACCCCGAGTAGGCCGCCCCGCCCGTCTCGATCTTGTTCGCGGCGTACGGCGACACGATCGGCCCGATAAAGCACAACAGCGCGAGCGCCGTCGCGATGATCAGCCCGATGAGGGCCAGCTTGTGCCGGCGAAAGCGCCGCCAGACCATCGCCGCCTGCGATTCGTCCTGTGCCGCCGCCAACTCTTCCCTGCCGAACGTCAGCTCTGCAACAGCCATCTGAACCCCCCTCTGATTTCCCCGCGCGCTAATGCAGCGGACCCGCGCCTGCGCAGCCCTACCGCACCGTCGCTAGCCCAGCCGGATCCGCGGATCGACGACGGTATATAAGATGTCGCTCAACAACGTGGCCATGACGGTCAGCACGGCTGCGATCAGGAGGTACGCCTGGACGACGGGCCAGTCGAATTCACTCAGGCCCGAGTAGTACAGGTTGCCCATGCCGGGGATCGCGAAGATCTGCTCGAGCAGGATCGTGCCGCCGAACAGCCCGGGCAGCTCGAATGTGACGATCGTCACGAGCGGGATGAGCGCGTTTCGAAGGGCGTGCTTGACGACTACGAACCGTTCCGCCAGACCCTTGGATCGAGCCGTGCGTACGTAGTCCTGTTGCAGCACCTCGAGCATGCTAGAGCGCATGAAGCGAGTCCACCCCGCCATCTGCAGCAGGCTAAAGACCGCGACCGGGAGGAGGAGGTGGAGAAAGACGTCGAAATTGGAGCCAGGGGTCACGCCGAGCAGATGGGTGAGCGTGCCCGGTCTGGGCGCTCTCGGCTCCATCCAGCCTTTGGTCGGCAGCTTCGGGATCCCCCACTGCTGAAACTTGATGCCGAACAGCACGATGGCCATCAACGCGAACCAGAAGGACGGCAGGGCCGTGCCGATGAACGTGAACAGCGTCACGGCATAGTCGGCCTTCGAATATTGGCGCACCGCGGAGAAGATCCCGATCGGGATCGCAATGATGATCGCCAGGAAAGCGGACAGGCCGGCCAAGATCACCGTCTTCTTGATCCTCCCGGCGATCATGTCGATCACCGGGCGGTGCTCCTTGAACGATTGCCCAAAATCGCCGCGGATCACCCCTCGCCCCGTGCCCTTCCAGTCCTTGTTGAGAACCCCCATCCAGTCATCTCCGGTGGCCCAGGCGATGAAGCGGATCGCGGGTGGCTTGTCGAGGCCGAGCATCGTCTCCATCCGCTTGATCTGCTCCGCCGTGATCTGCGTCTTGCGGTCCGAATTCTGGAGCAATCCGTCGAAGGGGCCTCCAGGGACCAGGTTGAGCAGCGTGTAGATGGCCATCGACGAGACGATCAGGACGATGAACATCTGGATGAACCGGCGGATCAGATATGCGGTCATCGGTTGGTTCCCTTCCCCTATCCATCGGCTGAAAGTTACCGGGCACGACGGGTACCGATGCCGGTCGCTGGGAGCACGCTGGGCCGGCACCTGGCGTGGCGCCGGCCCAGCGTGGCTCGCATCGGTAAGGGTGACCCTACAGCGGCGCGGATCGCGTCTCTAGGAGATCAACGACCGCACCGAACGGACTACGGGGTGGTCGGGGCGAAGCCCCACGTCTCGATGTTCCACGTCTCGCTGCTCACCGTCGCGTTGGGCTTGAAGTTCATGACCTCGGGCTTCGTGGCCATGACCTTGACGCGGGCGAACAACGGCAGCACCGGAAGCTCCTGGCTGAAGATCTTCTGGGCCTCGTGATACATCGGCAGCGCGTCCGCGCGCTCCAGCGTGTTGTCGGCGGTCTTCGAAACCTTGTCGTACTGCGGGTTGCAGTAGCCGGGGTTGTTCTGACCGGCCCAGCTGTTCTCCGGGCTCGGGATCTGATCACACCAGTAGAGTCCGACGCTCGGCGACACGCCGGACACCCACGCGAACTCGCCAAGGTCGTACCGGCGACCGGTCAGCGGGCCTTCTTCGTTCTTGGCGAAGAGCGTGTCGGCGGGCAGATACTCAAGGTTCACCTTGACGCCGATGTCCGACATGTTCTGCTGGAAGAGCAGCGTCGTCGCCTCGCGCATCGTGTTGCCCTTGGTGGTGTTGAGCTTCAGCTCGAGCGGCGTGCCGGCCTTGATGACCTTGTCCGCCGTCGTGCCGTTCACGTCGGTCACGACCGTGCAGGTGATGTCCTTCTCGGCGACGCGCGGCGTGTTGGGGTTGTTGTCATCGTCCTTGAACCCGGCGCCGTCCAGCAGTTCATTGGCCTTGTTCTTGTCGTACGGATACTTCGTGAGCATGCCCTCGGGCGGATACGCCCAGTGCTCCGGCGGCATGATCGTATCGGCGACGGTGGTCTTGCCCTTCTGGATCTCGTCCGCCATCGTGGCGCGATCCGTACCGAAGGCGATCGCCTGGCGAACGGCACTGCAGGCGCCGAACGCCGGGCGGTCGTCGAGCGGCTGGAGGTTGAAGTCGATGTGCTCCCAGACCGTGCCGGGCACGTAGTACGGCGTGACGTCACCCGCCGTCTGGGCCGTCTCGAGGTCGTCGAACATCGTAATGTCGAGGCCGTCCTGCGTCGCCACGTCGATGTCGCCGGTGCGAAGAGCCGCGAGAAGGGCGTTCGAGTCCTTGATGAACTTGTGGATCACCGTGTCGAGGATCGGCAAGCCCTCGGATGCGCGCCAGTAGTGCTCGTTGCGCGTGAGCTTGATGAAGTCGCCGTCCGACCACTCCTCGATCTTGAAGGGACCGTACGACCACGGCTTGCGGTTGAACTCCGTGTCCTCGAGGATCTCCTTCGCCGTCATGTCGGACATCGGCTTGCCGCCGGCGCCCGGCTGCTGGCGCGGCAGCGGCGTGTAGATGTCGGTGAAGTAGTCCTGCGGCGTGTAGCCTGGCAGGCTGACCCACTGCACGGTGTGATCGTCGACGGCCGTGTAGCTCACCGATCGATCGCACAGGAACTTGCTGGTCGGGGAATCGAGGTCACAGGCCAACTTCTGGCTCCAGACCGAATCCTCCGCCGTCACGGGCGTCCCGTCCTGCCACGTCAGCCCGTCGACGAACGTCCACTTGACCGTCAGCTGGCCGAGGTTCTCGACCTTGGCGGTGGCCGTGGTGACCTCCTGGGTCGTCGCGTCGACGTACTTGTCGCCGGCCTCGACGCTGACCGTGGCCATCGTGGCAGAGCCGTCGTTGTTCTCGATCTTCGGCAGCGCCTTGACGGTCACGGCCTGGTAGTCGTACGAAAGGCCCTCGATCGGACCGTCGTACAGCGAGTTCAGGACGTGCGTCGAGGCGAGCATCGTCGCGCCGTGCATGTAGAGCGAGTCCGGCTCCTGCGCTTGGCCGATGACCAAGGTGCCGTCCTGCCCTTTGGTGGCGGTCTTGTCGTATGCCATGACGTCCACCGAGCTGGTGGTTTCCGCCGCCGGGGCGGTCTCGGTCATGGCCGGGGTGGCACCGGTATTGGTGACCACGGCGGCCTGATCGCCGCCCGCGGCCTGATCATCGCCACCATCGCTCGACGACGGCGGTGTGCAGGCCACGAGCAGGCCTGTCATCGCCATGCCGAGGGCAAGGGCAAGCCGTTTGCTTGCAATAGGGGTCTTCACGTTGCGTTCTCCTCCTGGTCTTCCGACTGGGTCGGTGGGTGACGGGACGGGGGAAAGGATTGCCGTCCGCTGGTCCGCACCGCACGCTCGAGATCTCACGTTCCGGTCCGAAGGTGCGACGGGCCGGAGGGATCGAGACCCTCTCGCGCCACGCCATTGTAACATGACGTGTCGGACCGTCAACCGGACTTGTAGACTGTCGATCACGTGCTGCGCTTCGCGCCCGCCCCTTCCGTATCAATACGGATCGTGCGGTTCAACGACGGAAGGGAGCTACCGGTTCACCGTGAACCCACCGCCGGCGCGATCCAGATCCGTCCCAGGCGCTGCACGACGATGGGCGGAACGGTGAAGCCGTGCACGGCGGGTGACACGAGCCATGTCTCGATGCCGGACATCAAGGGCAGCCATGGCGCGTCGCTGAGGATCTGCGCCTCCGCCCGGCCATACAAATCGAGGCGCCGATCAACGGTCGCCTCCGTACGGGCGGCCTCGAGCCATCGATCGACGTCGGCGTTGCGGTAGTGTGTCGCGTTCAGCGGGCTGCCGCTGTGGAAGAGGACGTCGAGGAAGTTCTGCGGATCCGGGTAGTCGGCCACCCAACCGAGAACCCACGCCTGGTAGGCGCCGCCGTCGACCTCCGACTGGAAGGTGTCCCAAGGCGTTTGCTCCACCGTGACGTTCGCGCCGAGCACCGTGCGCCATCGCTCGACCACGGCCAGCGTCGAAGGGCTGTTGCCGCCGCCGCCGCTGGCGGTGATCGTGATCGGGGGCAGGCCGGCGGCGTAGCGGGACGCGGCGAGCTCGGCGCGTGCCAAGCGTGGGCCATCGGCCGGCGCATGCCGCAGCGGGCTGCGCAATGGATCGAAGCCCGGCATGCCCGGCGGCAGGATCGTGTCCACGGGGCGCACCGCGCCGCCGAGCACGATCGACGCGATCCGCTCTTTGTCGACCGCCAGGCTGAAGGCGCGGCGGACGTGCACGTCGTCGAACGGCGGCAGGTTCGTGTCGAAGCCGATGTAGCTGACGCCGAGGTCCCCCGGACCCTGGACGACGAGCCGCGACAGGGCATTGAGCGGGTCCTGTACCCGCGCCAGATCGGACGATCCGACCGGCGCCGCGTCGAGCTCGCCGTTCTCGAAACGCGTCACCGGATCGAGCGGCCGGAGGTCGTATTCGACCGCGTCCAGCCAGGGGCGCGCGCCGTGGAATCCGGCGTGGCGTTCGAGGCGCAGCCTTGTATCGGGATCGTACTCCGCCAGCCGGAACGGCCCGGATCCGATGGGATGATTCGCCCAATCGGAGTCCGCCTCCAGTTGTCGCCGATCCAACACGAAAGAGGTCGGATAGGTAAGCTTCGCGAGGAAATAGGCCTTGGGCGCATCGATGCGCAACACGACGTGCGTTGGGTCGGGCGTGACGACGCCGGCCACCGATTCGGCACGTCCCGCAAGCTTGTCAGCGCAGCCGACGACATCGCCCAAGTACGTGCCCGCGAGGTCGGGCGCGGTCGCTGGATCGCAGGCACGCTCGAGGCTCCAGCGCACATCCTCGGACGTGACCGGCGTGCCGTCGTGGAATCGCCCCGCGCGCAGGGTGAAGGTGAACACCGTCCCGTCGGCGGATGTGTCCCACTTCTCGGCCAGATCGGGCACGATCGTGAGGTCGTCGGCCAGCGTGACGAGCCCGCTGTAGATCTCGTACAGGTACTCGGCCGACACGACGTCGCGCGCGCGATGCGGGTCGAGCGTCGTGGGCGGCGAACCGGGCAGCCGCAGCGTACCGCCGGACCGAGGCGCGACCACCGCCGCTCCCGTCGGTCCGCCGGCCGCGCCGGCCCGGGCATCGCCCGCCCCTCCCGTGCCGCCGTCGCGTGCGGCCGGAACCGCGGTTCGGGTGGCGGCCGGCGGTGCGGCGCCCTCGATCCGCGATGGGGCGGCGGACGGGTTGACACGGGGGGCGGACGCGGCGCAGCCGGAGGCGACGCCGAGCGTGATCACGGCCGCGGCAAGCCGGGCGGCACGGCGCCGCCGATCCTCAGAAACGGCCGCCGATGCCCGCGCTCGGCGGCCCGCGCTAGCGAGGGACAACGACGCGCGCGGGCGAGCGGCCAAAGCCAGGCACGAGTGCCAGCGGGGACGTGTGACCGGACGCGGCTGAACCTGCGCCCGCCGTGCCGCCGGTTCGTGGCCACGTTTGGGCCGCCGACATGTCGGCCGGAGCCCGATTCTGTGGCGAAGGCTGGATCGCGGCCTCGTCGATCGGAACGCCGATCTGGTGCAGGCCCGCGGTTGTCCACCCCAACCCGCTCGCGGCCTTGCCCGACAGTACGACATCCAGGCTCAGGCCGACGACGAACACGGCCGCGGCCATCGCGCCAACGGATGCCAGTCGGGCGAGCAACACCGTTCGATCCGTTCGGCCGTGGCCGAAGAGCTGCGCGAGCCGGACCAGCCAGCTGGGCGATGTTTGGGGCAATCCAGCCGCCGCGGCGGCATCGGCCGGGAGCCCAAGCTCGGCGGCGATCGCCTTCCACACGTCGTCGGACGGCTGCGCCGCGCGCACTTCGGCCAAGCCGGTGCGCATCGAGCGACCGAGACGGTCGTCGTACCACGGATGCCGCGTCGCGCCGCCGGAAGGGCGCACCTGTGAAGACCTCGCCTCACCCATCGTTGTACACCTGCTCCATCGATGGCAGCGCCACCATTCGAACGTCCTCAGCGAGCGCCGCCCGCAGGCGGGCTCGACCGTAGTAGAGTCGGGACTTGACCGTGCCCGGCGGGATGCCAAGCGTCGCGGCGATCTCGGCGACGTCCATGTCCTGTGTGTAGAAGAGCACAACCACAAGCCGTTGATCGAACGGCAACCTGTCTACCGCCTCGGCGACGATTCGGTTCACTTCCCGTCGCTCCATCGATCGCTCCGGCGAGATCGAGCCCGCATCGATGCGCTCGAGATCCCGATCGCCCGTCGTCGCCATCGCGCGGCGCGCCGCGCGGTCGCGGGCCAGGTTCACGACGATCCGATGCAGCCACGGCCGCAGCGATGCACCGTCCGCCAGTTGGACGCGGCCGACGTGTCGATAGGCCCGGATGAACGCGTCCTGAAGGAGATCCTCGGCCGACGCGACGTGGCCCGTCATCCCGAGCGCGGTGCGGAAGAGCGCGACGTGATGCCGGCGGTACAGCGCCTCGAAGGCCGCTGCATCGCCCTGGGCGGCGTGCGCGACCAGTTCCGCGTCACCGATGGTGGGTTCGCTCATCGTGAGCGTGAGTCTAGTCACCAGCGGGGGCGGGCGCAAGACGGTCCGTTCGTCCGCTCAACCCGCCGCCACGCCCGCGGGCTCGAGATCCACGATCCAGGCCGAGGCCTCCGGCGCCTCGGCGGCCAGCAGTTCTCTGAGCCGAGCTCGGCCATAGAAGAGGCGCGACTTCACCGTTCCCGGCGGCACGCCCAGCATGTCGGCGATCTCGCCGACATCCAGATCGTTCAGATAGAACAGCACGACCACCTCTTGATGGTGGACGGGCAGTTGTTCGATCGCGCGCTGCACCGTCCGGCGCAGCTCGCGCGCTTCGACCCGCCGCTCGATCGAGGCCTGATTCGGCGCGGGCAACCGCTCGTCCATGGCCTCCAGCGGCTGCGTTGGGTGCGTCCGTCGAGCGGTGTCGTCGTAGACCAGATGCACCAGGATCCGGTGGAGCCACGGTCGGAGCGAAGCCTCCGGCGCGAGCACCACCTGACCGAGGTGCCGGTAGGCGCGCAGGAACGTGTCCTGGACCAACTCTTCGGCCCGCGACGGGCGGCTGGTCATGGCCAGAGCGGTTCGGTAGAGCACGACGTGGTGGCGGGCGTACAGGCCGGCGAACGCGGCCGCGTCCCCGTCGCGGGCGCGCTCGACGAGCGCGGCGTCGGGGATGCCCTCGAAGGCGGCGGCTTGATCGGCGGGATCGACGGTGGGTACGACGGTCCCCCGCGCATCCCGAGAGCGCACGCTTGAGCGAAGAATCATGGTTTGGACACCTCTCTCGAACGCGGCCGCCGTCTCTCCCGCCGGCCACGCAACCCGTATCCCTATCCAACGGCGTACGGTGGAGCTTGGTTCAAGCCTGGGCAACGGAGAATGGATTGGCAGAGGTCGCCGCCGCAAAACGACGGCTGAACCGGCATGCTATCATTTCCGTTACCTATGCCACTCCGACCGCATTCACGGAACGCTTGGGGCGCTCGCCCGGGGCGCCGGGGCGGCATCTGGCGCGTGACGCTCAATCCGGGAGGTCACGCAAGCTGGACGACGCGCGTTCCAACAGGGCGATGATGTCGATTACCCTTCCCAATGGGGCGATAGACGTGGCGGACACGGGTCGGCTGAGCCCAGCCGAGGCGGAGTCCGTCTACGCCGAGTTGGTGCGGGCACAGCACCGCGCGATCTACAATTACGTCTATCGGATCGTCTGGGATGCTTCGCTGGCCGAGGATGTCACGCAAGAAGCGTACCTGCGCGCGTATCGCGCGCTGCGCCGCTTGCCGCGCGACGCGAACTTCCGTGCCTGGCTGTACCGGATCGCGACGAACGCAGCCACGGACGAGCTGCGCCGGCGTCGGCGCCGGCCGGCCGAGATGCTCGGCCTCGCGCCCTCACTCCGCGCGGATGTCGAGAACGAAGAGGATCGCCTCGGTCGCCTGTCCATCGAGGCGGCGATGGCGTCGATCGCGCCGCACCATCGCGTCATCATCAACTTGTTCGAGTTCGCCGAGCTGACCGCGCCCGAGGTGGCCGAGGCGCTCGGCATCAAGCCCGAGGCGGCCCGCAAGCGTCGGCAGCGGGCCCGCGAAGCGCTGGCGGTCGCGCTCAAGGGGCTCGGCTCATGAGGTGCATCGAGGTGCGCGTGCTGCGATCCGAGGGCGCTGCGCTGGACGCGGCGACGGACGCCGCGGTCGCCGCCCACATCGCGCGGTGCCCCGCGTGCGTCGCCGCGCTGGCCGACGAGCAGCTCATGCTTTCCCAGCTGCGCGCGATGCCGATCCATGAACCACCCGTCGGTCTTGAGTCGCGGCTCCTCGCGCTGCCGTCGGCGGCGTCCATTGGCCTCGCGCCGTTGCTCGCCGAGCGGTGGGTTTGGCTGTTGTTGGCCGCCGCGACGGCCGTCACATCATGGGGCTTGTGGCGGGCCCAGGTCGATGGCGCGAACGATCGAATCCCCGCTGGTACGTCGCCGCTCGTCGACGCCGGCGCCCCGGGCGAGCGAGGCGGCGCTGACCCATCGAGCGATGTACGGCTGGCACTTGCGCCGCGAAGCGACGCGATCGCGACGGCCGTCCTGCGGCTGCGACCGGTCGACCTCCGTCGCCAGCCGGCGCTCGATGCCGCTACCGATGCGGATACCGATTCTATCGCGCGGCCGGCGACGGGCGCCACGTCCCCCGGCCGCTCGCCGGGCCGCTCGTCCCCGCCGGGTCGAGAGCCGCGCGACCGCGGCGCTGGCATCACGTCAAACCCGCCCGAAGACGATGGGGGCGCCGGAGTGCCGCGCGCGCCGTCCGGCACGCCCACCACCGAAGCTCGCCCGGCCCACCGCCCGCACGTCGCCACGGCTCAGCCCACCGCCCTTGTCGCGGCCGCGACCGCCACCGTCGGTCGGGGCGAGTGCACCGGCGCGCCCGTCACGTTGACGGTGCGGGTGTTCGCGGACGTGGCTGGCGACGGCGCGTGCGCGGGATGCGATGGTGCGTTCGATGGGCGCGATCGTGACGCGCTGGCTGCGTCGGGAGCGGCGATGCCGGCGCTTCAGATCGGCTACTATTCCCAGGCGCAGCCGGACGCGCTGGTGTTCGAGCAGACCATCGAAGCGGCGGACGCACACTACATCTCGCGAGGGGAGTTGATCGTCGAACTCCCGGTCTGCGTTGCCGCGGACCAATGGCCCCTCGTCGCGATCGTCCGCATCTTGGGGGACGGGGCGACGCGGGAAGGTGATTGGACGTATTGTCCGACGAGCGGCGGTGAAGCCGTCCTATCAGAGGCGGACAACCTATCGTTCGAGGTGCGGATCCATCCGATGTGCCCGATACCGACCCCGACCCCGCCCTCCGCGCCATTGGGCGGATCGCCGACCCCCGATGCGACGCCCGTCGACGCGCCGTCCGCGGGCGGACCCGAACCGCCCCTAAGCCAGGTCGGGCCGTGATGCGGCGGGTGCTGGTGGCATGGGTTGCGGTTGCTGTTGCGATGGCGGCCAGCCTGCTGCCGCCGCGCCCGCCAACGCTAAGGGCCGATGCGCCGCATCCGTCGCAGGACGGCGCGTATTGTCGCGCCACCGGCCGGGTGGTGCTCGTTCACAAGCTCGTCTGCGCCCAGGAACACGTCGAGGTCCGCCTCGTGATCGACCCCATCTGCGGGGATGGAGCGGATGCCGGGGCGATCCGCCACCTTCGGGTCAGCCATGATCTGCCGCCGGGCATCGTCTCCGTCGCCGGCAGCGAGCAGTGTCAAACGGACCCGGGCCAGCTGACGCACTGGTCGACGGATCTGCCGACCCAATCGGCCGCGCACATCGAGATCGGCCACATCATCGAGCCGATTCAGCCGGGCGTTTACGAGTTGGGCGGCGCCAGCGTCGAGATCACGGACCGCACCGGCGCGATCTGGACGACGCCTCTCACCCCCGCCACGCTCGTCGTCGCCGCGTGCGGTTCGCTGCCCGAGGAGCGCCCGCAGCCCATCTACCTGCCATACACCGCATCGCCCGGCTGCCCGGCGGCCAGCCGACCGACCGACTTGGCGTTGGTCATCGATCGCTCCGCCAGCATGGACGGCGGCGGCTTGTCCGACGCCGTCCGCCAGGCGACCGGTTTCATGCAACAGCTCGATCCGGCGATCGATCGGGTCGCCGTGCTCGGCTTCGACAGCCAGGTCGATGTGCTAGCGCCGCTGACCAACGATCGGTCGCAGGTGGCGGCGGCATTGAGCGGCCTCGAGATGCGACAGGGCACCCGGATCGATCGCGCGTTGTCCGTCGCGGTCGAACTCCTCCGCGCGGGGGATCCGTCCGGCATACGACAGCGGGCCATCCTCTTGCTGACGGACGGCGTACAGATCGGCCCGGGCGGTGACGGGCCCGTGCTCGAGGCGGCGCGCGTCGCGCGCGCGGCACACGTTCGGATCTGGGCGATCGGCCTGGGGCCTGGGCCCAACCAGTCGTTGCTGCGTGCGATCGCCGACCGCGCGCCTGGTCTGATCGCGTCCGGCGACGCGAACCGGCTGGACGATGTGATGCACGATGCGGTGGCGGCGCTGCGCTGCGGGCGGTAGCCCTGGTCGACCGCCGCGGCCCGACGCGCGAAAGGCCGAGCATCGAAACGACCGCGAGGACACCCACCCCGTGGACGGAAACACCCACCCCATGGACGGAACACGGAGCGAGGCACCCGATGCGCGCGATCATCCTCGCCGGCGGCGCCGGCAACCGCAGCCACCCCCTCGGCATCACGCGCCCCAAGGCGTTGTTCGCGCTGCACGGCAAGCCGCTGATCGGCTGGGTGCTCGAGGCGCTGGCGGCAGCGGGCGTCGGGGACGCGGTCATCGTGACCGGACCGGCCGAAGGCGGCATCCGGGCCGCGCTGGGCGCGGACGCCTTTGGCGTGCGGCTGTCATACGCGACGCAGTCCACGCCGCGCGGCCAAGCGGACGCGCTGCGATCGGCGCGCGGCGCGGCGGGCGACGGTGCGGTGCTGGTCCTCAACGCCAACGATCTGTACGACCCGACCGTGCTGGGAGACGTCGCGGCGCGGCTGTCCGCCGGCAACGATGTCGTCCTGGTCGGTCGGCGCACGGCCGAGCCGGAGCGGTTCGGCATCATGCGTTTCGCCGACGACGCGGATGCTGGGGACGCGAGCGGGCATCGTCGTCTGGCCGGCGTGGAGGAGAAGCCCGCGCGGGATGCCGCCCCGAGCGACGTCGCCGTCGTCGGGGTCTACGGGCTCAGCGCGGCGATCTGGCCCGCCCTGGACGCCACGCCCGACGGCCCCGCGGACGACGCCTTCGAACGCGCTTACAGCGGCCTCATCGCGGGCGGCCGATCGGATTGGCTGCCGTACGATGGTCCGTTCGCGTCGTTCAAGCACCCATGGGACGTGTTGGCGCTCAGCGATCAGCTGTTCGAGCGCCATGCCCGCCGCTTCATCGATCCGGCGGCGCGCGTCTCCGAGCTGGCCGTGATTGACGGCGACGTCGTGCTGTCCGCGGGCGTACGCGTGTTCGAACACGCCGTGATCCGCGGGCCGGCGTACCTTGGCCCCGGCTGCATCGTCGGCAACGGGGCGCTGGTGCGGGGCGGGGTGAGCCTCGGGGCGCACTGTGTGGTCGGGTTTCGGACCGAGATCAGCCACAGCGTCTTCGGCGACCACACCTGGACCCACATGAACTACGTCGGCGATTCGATCGTCGGCGACAACTGCTCGTTCGGCGCCGGGACGATCACGGCGAACCTGCGCTTCGACGAGGGTCCGATTCGGGTCGCGGTCGGCGCGGAGGCGGTCAGCACCGGCCGCAACTACTTTGGGATCGTCATGGCGGACGACTGCCGTACCGGCTGCAACGCCGTGCTCCTGCCGGGCCGCAAGATCGGACCGAACAGCATCGTCGGCGCCGGGGTGGTCCTGGACCGCGACCTCGCGCCGGGCAAGATGGCGCTCCTCGAGTCGGGCGCGTACGCCGTGCGCGACTGCCCGATCGACGTCGGCGCGCTGTCGCGGGCGGAGCGGATGCGGGCCGTGGCCGGGTCGTGAGCGCGGCCGGGTCGTGAGCGCGGCCGGCCGCGGCCTCAGGCCTGGTCGTCGATCAGCCGCTTGCCCATGCCGATGACGTCGTCCACGGCGTAGCCGAGCGCGCGATAGAACGCCATCGCGTCGTCGTTGCCGGTGCGGACCTGCAGGTTGATCTTCGGACAGCCCAGAGCGCGCATCCGGCGCTCGACGTCCACGAGCATCGCCCGGCCGATGCCGCGGCCTCGGTGGGTGGGGTCGACGCCGACATAGTAGAGCCAGCCGCGATGGCCGTCGTAGCCCGCCATGACCGTGGCCACGATCGTCTCGTCGAGCGTGCCGACGAGGAACCACTCGGCCTGCACCTTCGACTTGCGGGCGATGTCCTTGCGCGGGTCGTTTGACGGCCGCGTCAGACCGCAGCGCCGCCACAGCGAGACGACGGCGTCCTCGTCCGTGGGCCGAAAGGGTCGGATCGCGAGAGCTGGCGAAGCGCCGGCTCCTGTCCTAACGGTGGGCGTCGACGATGTGGCGACCAGACGTCCGATCGCGTCCCCGAGACCCGCGACGGCCCTCGCGCGGTGGCTGAGATCGTTCTTGGTCGCCGCGTCGAGTTCGGCCATCGTGCGCGTGCCATCGAGACCGCCATCCTCGACCAAAAACACCGGATCGTATCCGAACCCTCCCTCTCCCACCGGCGCGGCCGCGATGCGACCCTCCACGGCGCCGGCGGCGGTCGCGATGACGCGTCCCGGCACCGCTAAGGCGGCGACGGTCCGGAAGCGCGCCGACCGTCGCTCTGGCGGCACCGCATCCAAGCGTGCCAGCAGCGCGACGACGCGATCCTCGTCGCTTCCCGGCGCCCAGCGGGCGGAGTGCACGCCGGGCTCGCCGCCGAGCGCGTCGACCTCGAGACCCGAATCGTCCGCCAACGCGGGCATGTCTGCGGCGTCGGCAAACGCGAGCGCCTTGAGGACCGCGTTGGCCTCGAACGTCGCGCCGTCCTCGACGACGTCCAGGTCAAGACCGACGTCGCCGGGCAGGATCGCGTCGATCCCGAGGTCGGCCAGGATCGCCCGCAGCTCGCGAACCTTGCCCGGGTTCGTCGTCGCGACCAGCAGCCGCATCGTCATCGCCCGGCCGCGGCGCCGGCGGGTTCGGCGGTCCGATAGAGTCCGGCGGCGGCGATGTAGGCGGCGACCGCGTCGGGCACCCGCCAACGGATCGAGCGTCCGCCGGCCGTCCGCTGGCGGATGTCCGTCGCGGAGACGTCCACGAGCGGCGCGTCGACGAACGTCCAGCGGCCATCGAGCGCCGGCAGCTTGGCCACGACGTCCGCCACCCGCGCGTCGCGCTCGGCGGCGCTGACGGCGTAGCCGGGGCGGTCGACGACGGCCACGCGGGCCAGCGCGGCGATGCCGGCGGGGTCCCGCCAGCGGGGCAGATCGAGGAAGCTGTCGAGGCCGACGACGAACGTCAGCTGGGCGTCCGGATGCGCCTCGGCCAGCAGCCGGAGCGTATCGACCGTGTAGCTGGGCGCCGGGCGGTCGAGGTCGATGCGGTCCACGCCAAAGCGGTCGTCGCCGGCGATCGCCGTGCTCAGCATCGCCACGCGGTCCGCGTCCGTGGCGCGCGGCCCATGGTCTTTCAACGGCGAGCGCTGTGCGGGCACGAACCACAGCTGATCGAGCGACAGGCCATCGAACACGGCGTCGGCCGTCAACAGGTGGCCGATGTGCACCGGATCGAAGCTGCCGCCGAAGATGCCGATCTGCACGGCGTCAGTCCGTCCACTCCAGCTCGACGGCGCCGAACCGCACCATGTCGCCCTCCACGACGCCGTGGCCGCGCAGGACGTCCAGCACGCCGTCCGACTGGAGGATGCGCTGGAAGCGCCGGATCGCGTCGTCGTTGAACCAGTCCGTCATCGCGGCCGCGCGCTCGACGCGGGTGCCCGCCACGAGCCATACGCCGTCCTCGTCGCGGCGGATGTTGAACGCGTGCTCGTCGACCGCGCCGGGGCGCAGCACCGGGATGGCCGGCGCCTCGATCTCGGGCGGCGGCAGCGCGCGCACCAGGCGATGCACGTGTCGTAGCAGATCGTCGACGCCGAGCGTTGTCGCGGCGCTGATCGCATGGAGGTCGCTGGCGCCGGCGTCCGCGAGCGCCGCGGTCAACTCGGGCACGCGCTCGGCGACCTCGGGCAGGTCGAGCTTCGTGATCACGACGATCTGCGGGCGCGCCGCCAGGGCGGGGCTGAACGCCTCGAGCTCGGCGTTGATCGTCCGGAAGTCGGCGGCGGGATCCGCGGCGCTCCCATCGACCAGGTGCACCAAGAGGCGCGTCCGCTCGACATGGCGCAGGAAGCGATCGCCGAGGCCCGCGCCCTCGCTGGCGCCCTCGATCAGGCCTGGGATGTCCGCCAGGACGATCGTGTCATAGCCGATGTCGGCGACGCCGAGGTTCGGCACGAGCGTCGTGAACGGGTAGTCGGCGATCTTCGGCTCGGCGGCCGTCACCGTCGCCAGGAGCGTGCTCTTGCCGGCGTTCGGCAACCCGATCAGCCCGACGTCCGCGATAAGACGCAGCTCGAGCCGGATGCGTCGGAGCGGGCCCGGCTCGCCCTTCTCCGCGACGCGCGGCGCCTGGTGGGTCGCGCTCTTGAAGGCGCTGTTGCCGCGGCCGCCGCGCCCGCCCTTGGCGACGACGAGCGTCTGGCCCTTGACGACGAGATCGCCGATCAGGTCGCCGAACTCCGCGTCCCAGACGATCGTGCCGCACGGCACGGTGATCATGAGGTCCGCGCCGTTCTTGCCATGGCGGTCGCTCCCGCCGCCGTGGCCGCCGCGCTCCCCGGCGTAGCGCTGCGTGAAGCGGAACTTGTAGAGCGAGTTCAGCCCCTCGTCCGCCACGAACACGACGTCCCCGCCGCGCCCGCCGTGCCCGCCGTTCGGCCCGCCGCGCGGCACGTACTTCTCGCGCCGAAACGCGACGGCCCCGTTGCCGCCGTCGCCGCCCTGGACGTCGATCGTCGCTTCGTCAAGAAACACGGTGCGGCCTCGCTTCGCCGTTGCCTTGCAGAAGCGCCGCGGCCGGTGACGGATGCGGGACGCGTTCGCCCGCCTGGGCGCGCTCCGCGCGGGCCAGCCGCAGCGCCGGCACCGTCACGTCGTCGCCGTCAGGCGGCGCGAGGCTGGCCAGGCGGGCGGCGACGCGTTCGAGGTAGGCTTGATCGCCCGGACCGAACGCCGTGGGCCGATCGCTGTCGACGTCGATCTCGCCGATCACGCGGTCCGCGTCGCCGCCGAGGATCGGCACGACGATCTCGCTGCGGGTCGAGGCGAAGCAGGCCAGATAACGCGGATCGGCCGCCACGTCGTCGACGACGATCGACGCGCGCTGGGCCGCGGCGGCGCCGCAGATGCCCTGGCCGACCGGGATGACGACGTGTTCCGTCGGGTGGCCGACGAACGGCCCGAGGTGCAGCTCGTCGTCGCGGACCAGATAGACGCCGGTCCAATCGAAGTGGGCGAACTGGGCGGTCAGCGACACGACGGTCGTCGCCAGCACCTCCGACCAGGCCGCGGTGCGCTGGGCGAGTTGGCCATCGAGATAGGCGAGAAGGTCGTTCGCGTCGGCGGCGGACGATGTGGGTTGGTGCGGCATGGATGAACCTCATGAAGACGGCGCGCCGATCCGACAGACCGAACCCGTATGCTATACTCGCGCGGCTCCGCGGCCAACAACGCCCCATGTGCCGCCGGACACCCGCCGCCCGCCGCCGCCCGCCACCGCCCGCGCGATGCCCAGGTTCCGATGGCCACCACCCGACCGTTGCCCACGATTCCGGCGCCACCCCCCCGGCGCTCGAGTTGGCTGCTGCGAGCGCTCTTCGCGCTCGTCGTCCTGCTCCTCGGCGCCGAGCTGCTGACGCTCGGGGCGATGGTGTCCTTCGCTGCGCTGACGTGGAACGACCGTACCGGGCCTGGGCCGCGGCCTGTTTCCACGCCGGCGTCCGTGGCGCCCGGCGGCGCACCGCCGCCCGACGAGGCCGCGAACGGCCGGGGCGTGTGGGATAACCACGGCCCGGTCAACATCCTGCTGCTCGGGATGGACCGCGACATCTGCGAGGGCGCGGACCCGAAGTCGAACGCGAACCGCACGGACACGATGATCCTCGTGCGCGTGGACCCGAGCACGGCCAAGGTGACGATGATGAACCTGCCGCGCGACCTGTGGGTGTTCGTGCCCGGCCACGGCAGCCAGAAGCTCACCACGGCCCACTTATACGGCGAGCTCGAGGGGTACGAACCGGACGGCGGGCCGGGTATGGCGATCCAGACGATCTGGGACAACTTCGAGATCCCGATCCACCGCTACGTCCGCGTGGACTTCGACGGGTTCAAGGCGATCGTCGACGCCGTCGGTCCGATCACGGTGGACGTGCCGCCGTCGCCGGGCAACCCGGCCGTCGGGCTGCACGACGAGGACTACCCGACGAACGACTGCCGGCACATGACGATCGACTTCCCGCCGGGGCCGAACAAGTTGGACGGCGAGCACGCCTTGCAGTACGCGCGCTCGCGCTACTCCACGAGCGACCTCGATCGATCCAAGCGCCAGATGCAGGTCCTGATCGCGATCAAGAAGGCCGCGATGCGGCCGGGCGTGCTGTTCGACCTACCCAAGCTGATCACAGCGCTCAATGCGACGGTGACGACGGACTTGAACGCGCGCGAGATCGCGTCGCTGGCACGAATCGCGCTGCGGGTCGGCGACGGGGACGTCTACCGGATGCCGGTCGACGAGCGCGTCGTGTACCTGGACTCGGTGCCGTCCGGCGCGAACATGACGTCGATCGTCCGTCTCAAGCCGGCGGAGTGGGAGCTGGTCCGCCAGGCGTTCCTGGCCATGCAGCCCGACCCGCTCATCACGCCGACGCCCGAGCCGACGGCGACGGCGACGGCGACGGGCAGAGCGACGGCGGTCCCATCGCCGTCATCCTGATCGCCAACTGTGGGCGGAGAGGGGCTCGAACCCCCGACCTCCTCGGTGTAAGCGAGGCGCTCTGACCAACTGAGCTATCCGCCCGGATCCCGGATGCGCACGAATGTGCGGCGCGGGCCATTGTATCGCGTCGTCGCGTCGCAGCGCGCTTCGTAGCAGCCTAGCGCATCGG
The DNA here is from genome assembly GCA_039931375.1 of Ardenticatenales bacterium. Classification (GTDB taxonomy): domain Bacteria; phylum Chloroflexota; class Anaerolineae; order Epilineales; family Epilineaceae; genus Avedoeria. The sequence continues at coordinate 6,846 of JBDTSC010000001.1, read as the reverse complement.
CCAGAGCCGCGGGACCAGGAAGAGCACGACGGCCATCAGGACCAGCGTCAGGCCCGTGCCGACCTTCACGAAGTCGCGAAAGCGGTACTTGCCCGGTCCGTAGACCAGGATGCACGCGGGTTCGAACGGCGTCACGAACGACACCGAGGCGCCCAGCATGATCGCGATCGCGAACGTGCGCTCGTTCGCGCCGAGCGAGTGGGCCGCCTGCATCGCGATCGGCAGCACGACCAGCGCGGCGGCGGCGTTCGACATCGGCTGCGTCAGGATCAACGTCAGCGCGAAGAACCCGGCCAGGACGGCCCGATCGCCCCACATGTGGAGGGCGCCCACGATCCATTCGGCCAGGAACCGCGCGGCGCCGCTCTGGTCCATCGCCGCCCCGAACGCGGTCATGCCGCCGATCAGAATGAGCAGCCGCCAGTCGATGAACTCGTACGCCTCGTCCATCGTGATGGCGCGCGTGAGCACGGCAAAGAGGCCGGCCGCGAGGACGCCGATCGGCAGCGGGACCCAGCCGACGAAGCCGAGCACGAGCGCGATGCCGAACGCGGCGGCCGTCATCAGCCCCTTGCGCGGGGATCCGTAGAGCGATGGATCCAGTTCCTCGAGCGTCCACAGGTCGGGATGGCGGCGCAGGTACGTCAAGCGTTCGGCCGGCCCCTGCACGAGCAGCAGGTCGCCGGTCTGGAGGACGATGCGGGACAGCCGTTCGACCAGGGCGTGGCCGCGGCGGTAGATCGCCAGGACCGTGAGCCCGTAGCGCTCGCGGAAGTTCGCCTCCTCGAGGTCGCGGCCCTGCAGGTCCGATTGCGACGTGACGATCATCTCGACCACGCGGATCGCGTCGCCCGGCGCGCCGAGGTCGGACAGCATGGACTCAGGGCGGATCTCGATGCCGGCCTTCGCCTTGATCCGGAGGAGGTCTTCGGATCGACCCTGCACGAAGAACACATCATCCGCCCGGATCACGGTCCGCGGGTCCGGCAGGAACGTCTGGCCGTCGCGCACGACCTTGAGGACGCGCACGCCCATCGCGGCCAGATCCGAGCCGAAGATCCGCTGCCCAACGAGCGGCGAGCCGACCGGCGCGACGACCTCGCTCAGGTACTCCCGGATCTCATAGCCTTCCGCCAGGGTCTCGGGCTTGTGGTCCGGCAGCAAGTGGCGGCCGATCAACAGCATGTAGGCGATGCCGACGGCGACGATGACCAAGCCGATCGGCGTCAGCTCGAAGAGCCCGATCGGCCGCAGCCCGGCGCGCGCGATGTAGCCGCTGACGGCGACGTTCGTCGACGTGCCGATCAGCGTGCACGTGCCGCCGAGGATCGAGGCGTAGGCGAGCGGCATCAGGACCTTGGAGGGGCTGACGTTCATCTTGCGCGCGACGCCCAGGACGGGCGGCAGGAACACCGCCGTCGCCGTCGTGTTGTTCGCGAACGCCGAGACGGCGCTGGACACGGCCATGACGGTGAACATCAGCCGGTTCGGCCCGCCGCGGGCCAGGGCGTGCAGCCGCGCCCCGAGGGCGTCCATGACGCCGCTGCGCTCGAGGGCGCCGCTGATCACGAACAGCGAGGCCAGGATGACCAGGATCGAGTCGCTGAAGCCGGCGAAGGCCTGATCCATCGTCAGGACGCCGCTGAGCACGAGGGCGATGAGCATGATCAGCGTGATCACGTCGACCGACAGCTTCTCGGATGCGAACAGGGCGATGGTGATGGCGAGCAGGCCGAGGACGATCGCGATCTGCATGCGCTGGCTCCGGGCGGGGCGGGCGGGGCGGGCGGTGAGCGGGGGCCGACGTCGAGGGCCGACGTCGGGAGCCGGGGCGGCATCGTTCGGCGCGCGGCATGGATGGTGGCCGTTCGGCCGAACCCCGTCAAACCTTCGTCGCCCGCGCGACCAGTCCTCGGTCGCCCGCGCGTTCGGGGGACTCGCCGCCCTTCCTTCGGCTGATCTATCATGTCGCCCCCCTGGTCGTGACCGCGCGGCCGGTTCCGTCCGAAGGAGGCCACGATGGGCATCATGCCGGTGGAAACACGCGACCGCGACTCGGCTGGGAGCGCCGCCCAGGCCAAGCCGCGCTTCAAGTGGGACGACCCGTTCCTCCTCGAGGCGCAGCTGTCCGACGAAGAGCGGATGATCATGGGCGCCGCGCGCGACTACGCGCAGTCCAAGCTGATGCCGCGCGTGCTCATGGGCCACCGCAACGAGACGTTCGACCGCGCGGTGTTCGAGGAGATGGGCCAGCTCGGGTTCCTCGGCCCGACGCTGCCCGAGGAGTACGGCTGCGCCGGCGTCGGCTACGTGAGCTACGGCCTGATCGCCCGCGAGATCGAGCGCGTGGACTCCGCCTACCGCTCGACGGCCAGCGTGCAGTCCAGCCTCGTGATGTACCCGATCTATGCCTTCGGCACCGAAGAGCAGCGGCGGCGGTACCTGCCCAAGCTGGCGTCGGGCGAGTGGGTCGGCTGCTTCGGGCTGACGGAGCCGGATCACGGCTCGGACCCGGGCGGCATGATCTGCCGCGCCGTGAAGGTGAGCGGCGGCTACACGCTGAACGGCGCGAAGACCTGGATCACGAACAGCCCGATCGCGGATGTGTTCGTGGTCTGGGCCAAGACGGAGGACGATGTCATCCGCGGCTTCGTGCTCGAGGCCGGCATGCCCGGCCTGTCCGCCCCCAAGATCGAGGGCAAGTTCAGCCTGCGCGCTTCGCCGACGGGCATGATCGTGATGGCGGACGTGTTCGTCGGCGACGACCACCTCCTGCCGGGCGTCGAGGGTCTCAAGGGTCCGTTCAGCTGCCTGAACAACGCGCGCTACGGCATCTCGTGGGGCGTCATGGGCGCGGCGGAGTTCTGCTGGCACGCCGCCCGGCAGTACACGCTGGACCGCAAGCAGTTCGGACGGCCGCTGGCGGCCAACCAGCTGATCCAGAAGAAGCTGGCCGATATGCAGACCGAGATCGCGCTCGGCATTCAGGCGTCCTTGCGTGTCGGCCGCCTCAAAGACGAGGGCGCGGCGACGCCGGAGATGATCTCGCTGATCAAGCGCAACAACTGCGGCAAGGCCCTGGACATCGCCCGCGTGTCCCGCGACATGCACGGCGGGAACGGCATCGCCGACGAGTACAACGTGATCCGGCACGTGCTCAACTTGGAGGCCGTGAACACGTACGAGGGCACGCACGACATCCACGCGTTGATCCTCGGGCGGGCGCAGACGGGGATCAGCGCGTTCGAGTAAGGGCCGCGTATGACGACGAATTGCGGTTGCCGCTCGCCTGCACGCTGCCGGGTTGACATCGCCTGACCGTTGGCCGGTTCCAGCCCGTGCGGGTCCGCGAACGCCATCCTCGCGTGTTGTACCTGTCGCGCCGGCCGTTCGTCCTTCCCGCCATCCCCCTGCCGGCGCGACTCGTTTTCCCGCGGGCACGAAGGATGCGGACACCGTGAACTACCCTGCCAAAGGACGCCATGTCCTCACCATGTCGGCGACCGTGGCCACCGCGATCGGCGTCGCCGCGCTCCTCTTAGCCGCCACCAGCCTCGCCGCGGCCCCCGCCCCCGCGGCCGCCCAATCGCCGACCGCCACTCCGACTCGATCGCTCTCCACATGCGTCGCGCGGCCGACCAAGGAGCTGTGGCCGCCGGTCGTCGGCCTCGGCGCGACGGTCGATGTACGGCTGACGGTGTCGTTCCGCGGCTGCCCAGGCTACGTCGGCCCGCTGCACGTCGTGCTCGTGCTCGATGGTAGCGGCTCGATGGCCAGCGGAGGGGAGGAGCAGCTCAAGAAAGCGGCACGGGATCTGATCGACAAGCTGAACATGAAGGACAATCCGGCCAACGAGGTGGGCGTGGTCTCGTTCAACTCCGCGGCGAAGGTGCTCTGCCAGCTCACGAACCGGGCCAGCCAGGCGCTGGGCTGTGTCGACCGGGTCGGGGCCAGCGGCGGCTCGTGCATCGACTGCGGCATCAAAGCCGGGCTTGGTGTGATGAATCGGGGCCGGACGAACGCCGCGGACCGGGACACGATCCGCGAAGTGATGATCATCGTCGCGGATGGCGACAACACCAGCGGCTGCGGTCCCGCCATGGCAGCCGCGGGCCAAACGAAGGGCCAGCAGATCATCCTCTTCACGATCTGCGCCGGTCCGTCGTGTGATGCCGCGTGCTTTCGCGCCGTGGCCTCGGCTCCCTCGCACCACTTTGACGTCGCCCCGGCCGGCCTTTGGGAGACGTTCGGGCGCATCCACGCCGAGATCATCGTCCAACCGCTGCGCGAGGTGGTCGTCACCGATACACTCGGCGCCGACATGCTGCTCGTTCCCGGTAGCGCGAGCGCCCCCGGCGCCGCGGTGACCGACGGCCGCAGCGTCGTCTGGCGTCTGGCGAACGCGCCGACAATGCCGACCGAGCTCCAACTGACGCTGCGCGTGCCGAATGTCGCCGGTACCTACCCGACGAACGCATCCGCCGTCGGCACGTTCGTCGACGCCCTCGGCGCCACCGGCGCGTTCACGTTCCCCCTGCCGACGGTGCGCGTCGACCCGAACGCCCCGCCGCCCGTCCCATGGCCAACCGCCACGCCGATCGGCGCGGGCCTGCGGCCCACGGCGACGCCTGCGCCCGGCATCGGCGACGCCGCGCCCTGCCCCCGCCTGATGAACCGCCTCCCCCGCGCCGCCATCGACGCCGCGCTCGCGGACCCGACGCGCGTCGGGGGCTGGGGCGTGCCGTGCCGCGTGGGGCAGCCGGTCGGGCCGATGAACCCGCTGCGGCGGTGGCTGGACCTGCGGAACGCGAATTTGCCGTGGCATCCGGTGTTCAACGGGGTGGTGTTCAAGTGTGGGTGCGGGTGAGGGGACTGGAGCCGCCGCCGCTTGGGCGCCAGGCCGGTGCCAGAGCGCCTTCAGGAATCGAGGCGGTACGGCACAACCACAAAGGGATGAATCGACGGGTCGAAGTCACGGGTGTTGCGGGTGGCCAGCTGGCCGCCGACGGAAATGGCGGCCGCGGCCTGAAGGGCATCGGGCAGTCGCCACTTCCAGGTGCGCCGCAACTCGGCCGCGAGATCGGCGATCCGTACATCGATCGCGATGCAATGGAAGTTGTCGAGCAGTTGTCGCACCCTCTCGAAATTCGGACGCGCGACGCCCGTCATAACTTCGGCGCGGGTGATCGCCGACAGGAGCGAGCGGTCGGAGACCGAAGTTAGGTACGTCGTCGCCGACGCTATGTCGTTGAGGTGATCGATGATGATCACGGAATCGAGCAGCACCAGCTGTTCACCCGCGATCGCCGCCTCACCAGTCATGGCGCATCTGGTCCTGCCAGGCCAAGCCGTCCGGGCCTGCCCACAAGCCACGCGTTCGCTCGAGCAGTTCGGCAAGGTCAGGCGCATCCATCGCGGAGGTGGCGCGTAACCGGCGGATGGCGTCGCGAACGACCTCTGTCATCGACACGCCGCGGCGCGCGGCTGTTCGATCCAACCACTCCTTGTCGTCCTCGGTGACCGATATGACCGTCCGAATCACCATTGCACCTCCACCCTGGACCGCAATCGATATCAACGCGGAGAATATGATATCGCATCTCGGCGCGCCACGCCTACGCGAACATGTCGGCGACACGGATGGGAACGTCCGGCGCCGCCAGCGCCGTCACGACGTCGTCACCGGCGAAGCGGCCGGCCTCGGCGTAGGCGTTCGCGGGGCCGTCGAGACGCAGCACGAGCACGTCGCGCGCGTCGGGATCGACGATCCAGTACTCGGGGATGCCGGCGAGGGCGTACTCGGCGCGCTTTTCCACACGATCGCGCTTTAGGCTGCGCCGGTCCGGCGACAGGACTTCGATGGCCAGATCGGGCGGCAGGGCGACCTCGCCGGCCAGCCGATCCAGATTTGCAGTGGCATAGAAGCCGATGTCCGGCTCTCTGATCGTGCCCGGGAGAAGGCGGATCGGCATGGGGGCCGGGACCGCTTGGCCACGATCTGATCCGAGGAGTCGGCGCAGAATGCGGACCACAATCAATTGGTGGGCCGGAGTAGGCATGGCGTGCATCACCAGCTTGCGACCGACGAGCTCGATGAACGCATTGCGGTCGCCAGTGAACGACACGTACTCGGCCTCGGTCCAACGACGCCGATCCGTCGGCGGTCGCACTACGTCGGCATCCTGAGGTTCGGTTGTTCGAGTCATGAGGGGGCCCCCCTTTGCCTGCAAGCGATCGAAGGGTAGCACCTGCTGCCGAACGAATGAAGACCCTGGCGCCATGATTGCGACCCGCCGAGCGACGCTTCGACGACACCGCGCGGACAGAGCGGCGACACGCTGGCGACGCACCTTGCATCGGCCATCGGATCTCGCATCGCTAGGACATCGGTACCCGATCGCGTGCTTACCCCAGCCCCGCTCCCCTGATCGCCGCGACGCACTTCGCGAAGTGCGCCTCCTCGTCGCCCCCCATCTCCTGGACACCGACCGCGATGTCCTCGCGTGACACGGCCGCCGCGAACGCCTTGTTCTTCAGCTTCTTGCGCACGCCCCCCGCGTCCAACGACGCCAGGCCGTCCGGCCGCACCTTCCCGCAGGCCACGATGAAGCCCGCCAGCTCGTCGCACGCGAACAGCGCCTTGGCCAGCGGCGTCGTCCGCGGCACGCCCGAGTACGTGGCGTGGCCCAGGATCGCCTCGATGACGCCCTCATCCACATCGCCCCGCTCCCGCAGGTGCGCCACGCCCACGAACGGGTGCTCGTCCGGCGTCGGGTGGCGCTCGTAGTCGAAGTCGTGCAGCAGCCCGCAGACCGTCCAGCGCTCGATCTCGTCGGGCGCGAGGTC